>CALMLJ010000303.1 GCA_937868025.1 uncultured Acidimicrobiaceae bacterium | reverse complement strand
GTTGCCGATCGTTGCGGCGACCTGTCCCTTGGCGAGGGGAACGTCGGCGAACGACCCGTGGATCACCTCGTGGCGGCCGGCGAACCTGGCCTCGGCAACCTGGGCGGTGGTGGCGTCCAGCTCGACGCCGGTCACCGTGGAGCCCTCGGGGGCGAGCGCCATGAACACGCCGCGTCCGCAGCCGGGCTCGAGTGTCGGCCCGTGGTGGGTCGTCGGGACGGCGTCCCACATGGCCTGGGCGATCCTGGGGTCGGTGTAGTGAGCGTTGAGCGTGGTCCGCTCGGCCGATGCGAGCCCGTCGGCTCCCACGAGTTCCTCCAGCTCGGCGCGCTCGGCGGCCCAGTCCGGGTGGGCGAAGATCTGGGGTGCCGCTCCCCAGCCGTGCCAGCGGGCCATCAGTGCTTGATCGGCGGTGCCGTCTCGAAGCGCACGCAGCACCTCGAGGTTGTCGTCCACCGCTCGCCGGGCCGTCAGCCGCTTCTCGGGTGCGGTCTCAAGCGGAGGTTCGGACCGTCGAGCGTGGCCGTCGGCGCGCTCAACAGTCGGTGCGGGAGCCTGCTCATCGGTCAGCTCACGAGCGCCCGCGGCCGAGGCGAGTCCGCTCGCCCCGCCGTCCGCTGGGTGGTCGAAGTCGAGTCCTAGTGGGCGTCCATCCACTCCTGCGGGGGCGGCCAGTCGTCGCCCGGGTAGATCAGATCCTCCTGCTCCCCCTCCGGGTCGTACGCCTCGTTCCGTTGGGCGTTGATCACCTCGGCCGCCGCCATCTCGGCCTGCGCCCGGTGCTGGGCGTCCGTTTCGCCCGGGCTCCTGGGGTGCCGGGCGATCACGTCGGCCATCGTCGCCCGTTCGGCTTCGGTCAGGTTCGGGATGACGGTCATCGTCGTTCTCCTTGGTTGGTGCTGCGAATAGGTCGAGCTGTTCGGCTGCCACGGCCGCTGTTCTCCTTCATCTGGTGATCACCGGCGCAGTGGTCTGCGCTGGTTGGTGGGCCGTGGCGTGTCCGGTCCGGTACTGGTTGATGTCGCCCACGAGCTGGGCGTGGACTCGTCGCCCGGCATCGCTCGCCGCGTGTGCTGCGAGCGGGTCGGGCTGGCGAAGGGTGCTGTGGGTGTCGGCGTAGACCAACGATGCGTTGGCGAGCTGGTCCCACGTGTCGCCTCCGGCGTGGTCGGGGCGGGGCCCGATCCGGTTGGTGACCCACTCGGGTGGGTCGGCGGCGAGCCGGCGGAGGTACGCGTATCGGCCTCGCACCGACAGCGTTTGCGCGTTCAGGTCGGCGGACATCCACTCGTTGGAGTCCGCCGGGAGGGTGTCGGCGACCTGTTGGGCGCGTGCGGTGAGGACGGCCCACGGGTCGTTCGCACCGTCGAGCGATGCCTGGGTGATCTGTTCGGCGGTCGTCTGTGGGGAGACACCAGTGCGGGTGTAGCGGTCCCTGATCGCGCCGACCAGGGCGGAGGGTGGCTCGCCGATATCCAACCCGGCGCCGGCGAGCGCGTCGACGGTGCTCGTGTGGACTTCGTGGTGGAGGAGGTGTTGCCAGGCGGGCACGGCCGCTCGAAGGGAGTACGGATCGACAGCGTCGCGGAGCGCCTGGGTGGCGCTCTGTGCTTCCGGTGCTCGCTCGATTGCGAGGTGGAGCGCAGCCTCGGCGGTGGTCGCCGGTTCACCGTCGATCCACTCGGGATGGTCGGTGCTGTCGGTGATCACCCACGCGCTGTTCGCCGCACGGCCCCGCGTCAGCGCAACGTAGAGGGCCTCGCGACTCACGTTTGGATCGCACAGCAGGTGCGCCGCGTCGACCGTTCTGCCTTGAACGGCGTGGGCGGTGCCGGCGTAGGCAAGCTCGACGTGAGCGTCCACGTACGCACGAGGAAGCCGAGCTTTGGCTCCGCCGTTCTGCGACTTCACGGTGAGCGACCCATCTCGATGGACACGTCGGACGGTCCACGTGTCCCGGTTGCGGACGAACCCACGTTGTCCAGCGGTGATCTCGCGGTCGTTGCGTCGGGTGCGGATCACGTCACCGGTACCGGCCTCGTTGCCGTCACGGAGCGCAACCTTGCGGTCGGTGTTGACCGTTCCGGCGCCGATGAGGTGCTCTCGTGCAGCGCGTGCCAGTGCTGAAGCCTGGTCGTTGGTCTGGGTGACCATCACCGTCTCGCAACTGGTCTGGTCGGCAATCCACGCGTCGAGTACCTGCGTGTACATCTCGGCTTCCGTGCCGCCGTGGACGCGCTGGTGCTCGGCGTAGAGGTCGATCACCGTGCCGTCGCCCTCCCTCATCCGGGTGGACGCTTCGCGCTCCCACGGGTGTTGGAATCGGTGGATCTCCTCGAGGTGGAGGGCGTTGACCCGATCGTCTGACACCATCAGCCCGAACGCACCACCGGCGCCGGGCGCATCCAACTGCAACGGATCGCCGACGGCGAGGACCTTGCACCCGGCAACGGCTGCGGCATGTTGGATGCGCTGGAGGTCGAGGGTCGGGACCATGGCGGCCTCGTCGACGATGATCAGGGTTCCGGGTGCGAGTTGTGCGCCCCAGGTAGCCCGCTGGGCCGGGTCAGAGGGATCGGCGCCGTAGGTGTGGCACTTCCTGTTGGCGGTTGCGAACCAGCGGGCGGTGTTCTCGGCATCGATCCCGGCCGCTTCGGCGAGTTGATCGGCCGCTACCTGGGATGTCGCAAGGCCCAGCACCCGGCTTCCGTTGGTGCGCCAGTGGTCGGCAAGCGCCCTCATCGTGGTGGTCTTGCCGGATCCAGCGGGGCCGACCAATACATCCAACTGCCGGGTGGACGTCGACACGCCGAGCGCAGCGGCACGCTGGCTGACGCTCAGATGCCCACCGAACTCGGGCACGACGTCACCGGCGGGCGGCACGAACACCGCCTCGGTGTGCGCAGCCTCGACAAGCTCCGCCTCGGCCGCGAGGAGCCGGTTGGAGGTCCACCGGTGCATCCCGGTGGGTCCCTTGGGGTCGATCACGGTGTTGGTGACGTTCACCATCTGGCCGGTGATGTCGTCCACCAG
>CALMLJ010000302.1 GCA_937868025.1 uncultured Acidimicrobiaceae bacterium | reverse complement strand
GTCAGGGGGTGAGTCCGACCACGGGGAGACCGGTGGTCTCGCCGAGGCCCGCCATCAGGTTGAGGCACTGAATGGCCTGGCCGGCGGTGCCCTTCACGAGATTGTCGATGGCGCTGAGCACGATGACGGTGCCGGTCCGATCGTCGTAGCGCGCCGATAGGTGCGCGCAGTTGGAACCCTGGGTCGCCTTGGTCGACGGCACCCGGTCGGACACGACCACAAAGGGCTCGCCGGCATACGCGTCGTGCAGTGCGTCCATGACCGACGCCGTCGACAGACCCTGGCGTGCCGGTCGGCCATAACACGTCGCCAGGATGCCGCGGCTCATCGGGGCCAGGTGTGGCGTGAACAGGACCGACGCGCCCGAATGGATCTCCATCTCCGGCGTATGTCGGTGGTCGAGCAGCCCGTAGGCCGTGAAGTCCTCGTCGACGGTGCAGAACGTGGTGTTCGGCTTGGGCGGGCGGCCGGCACCCGACACGCCCGACGCGGCGTCGACGATCACACCGGTCGGCTCGATGATGCCGGCGCGGACCAGTGGTTCGAGCGCCAGGATCGCAGCCGTCGGATAGCACCCCGGAGCAGCGACGCACTGCGCCTCGGCGACCTGGTCGCGGTACAGCTCGGGCAGGCCGTACGCGAACGACGGGAGCAGCTCGGGGGCCGTGTGGCTGATGCCGTACCACTGGTCGTAGAGCGACGCTTCCTGCAGCCGGAAGTCGGCGGCCAGATCGATCACCCACCGCACACGACCGACCAGCTCGGGGACCAGCGCCTGTGATGCCCCGTGGGGCAGGGCAAGGAAGACGGCGTCGACATCGGCGAGCAGCGCCGTGTCGTACGGGACGAACCGTTGCCCGCCGTAGGCGGCGGCGAGGGACGGGTAGAGATCGGCAATCGCGGTCCCCGCCTGGGAATCTCCGGTCGCCCACGCCAGCTCCAGCGACGGGTGCGACGCGGTGAGGCGCAGCACCTCGGACCCCGCGAACCCCGACGCGCCGATGATGCCGATCTTGACTGATCCGTCCTGCATAGTCATGCACCTTAGCGCATGACTATGACGTTCAGGCGCGGAGTTCGGCTCCGTGCGCCGTCGAGGCCGCCGTCACCAACGCGTTGCGGACGTCTGCCAGCTCGACGTCGGTCAGGGTTCGGTCGGGCGCCTGGATCCGCAAACGATAGGCAAGACTGCGCCGGCCGTCGCCGACCGAGGTGCCCCGGTACACGTCGAACAGGTCAACGGAGGTCACGAGATCGCCCCCGGAGGACCGCAGCGTGTCCGCGAGTTCGTCGGCTCCGACGGAGTCGTCCACCACGAACGCCAGGTCGACATCGGAGCTGGGCATCCGGCTGATCGACCGGAACACGCGGTCGGTTCGCGGCGCCGACAACAGACCGACGTCACCGTGCCAGTACTCATCGCCACCGAGGACGAAGGAGACGTACCCCACCCGCTCGGCGACCCCACGACGGGCGCACACCTCCGGATCGATCTCGCCGACGACGCCGATCGCGGCCTCGCCTGCGACGATGACCGCCGATCGGCCCGGATGCAGCCCGCCGACCGGTTCGTTGCGCAGCCGAACGTCCTCGACGCCGATCAACGTCGCCAACCGCAGCGCCAGTTCGACCGCGACGCGGGCATCCTGACCGCCGAGCACCACTGCGACCTCCTCCCACTCGGTGGGCAGTCCACCGTCGGCGGAGCGGGCGAAGCAGTGTCCGATCTCGAACAACGACACCCCGACGTTGCGGTGGGCCGCGTTGTAGCCGAGCGTCTTGACGAGCCCCGGGAGGAGCGACGTGCGCAGCACCGATTCCTCGGCGACGAGCGGGTTCGCGACGGTCACACCGTCGGCACGCACACCACTCGCCTCCAAGTCGCCCGGAGCGAGGAACGACATGGGCGTCGCCTCCGAGGCACCGGTCGACGCCAGGTAGGACCGGAGTCGGCGGATATCGGCCTGGCGTTCGGTCAGCCCGCCGGCCCGCGACGACTTCGGCACGGTCTTGCCGAGGTGCTCGTACCCGTGGAGACGGGCCACCTCCTCGACGACGTCGATCTCGCCGGTCGAGTCGGGCCGCCACGACGGGATCGTGACCGCGAGGACGTCGGGATCGGCCGTCGGCTCAGCAGCGAAGCCGATCGGAGCGAGGTACGCCACGATCTCGTCGGACGTGAACTCCGTGTCGAGCAGCGCATTGACACGCGCCGTGCGCACCTCGATGCGGGCCGGTTCGGGGGCGTTGCCCTCCGCCACGATCTCGCCGGGGTGCAACGTTGCGCCCTGCTCGACGAGGAGTTGGGCGAACCGCCACGCCGCCCGGTTGGCGATCT
>CALMLJ010000301.1 GCA_937868025.1 uncultured Acidimicrobiaceae bacterium | reverse complement strand
CCGGGTGGACCCACGAACAGGTACGCGTGGGTCGGATCGGCGGCGGCGGATCGCAGCTGCGCGACGATCTCGTCCTGCCCGACCACCGCCTCCCAGAGGTCGAGCTCCGTCTCCACGGCCGTCTCGGTCATGCTCGCTCCATCACTCGGACTCCATCACGGGTTCGACGGCCGCCCACACGGCACGAGCGACCTCGTCGACGGTCCCGGTGCCGTCGATGACCACCCACCGCTCGGGCTCCGCCAGCGCCTGTGCCAGGAAGCCGTCGCGTACGGCGCGGTGGAACTCGTCGCCTGCCTGCTCGAACCGGTCGAGTTCGCGGACCAATCGGGTTGCAGCGGCAGAGGGGTCCACGTCGAGCAGCACCACGAGATCGGGCCACAGCTCCTCGGTCGCCCACGCCGAGATGTCGCGAACCCGCTGCGGATCGAGACCCCGGCCATGGCCCTGGTACGCGACCGACGAGTATGTGTACCGGTCGCACACGACGTGTCGTTCGGCGGCGAGAGCGGGGCGGATCAGCTCGGCCGCGTGCTGGGCACGGTCGGCAGCCATCAGCAACGCCTCGGCGCGCGGGGCGAGGGCGACCGTGCCGGTGTCGAGGAGGATGGCGCGCAATGCCGCCCCGATATCGGTCCCGCCGGGCTGACGGGTGAGGATGGCATCGAGGCGGTCGGCAAGGATCGCCGACTGCGTCGACTTACCCGAGCCCTCGCCGCCTTCGAAGACGATGAACCGCCCGGTCATGACAGGTCCTCCGACCCGGCCGCCACGGTGTCGCGCCGTCGGGCACGTCCCACGCGAGCAGCCGACGGATCGATGCTGCGCGACGCGAGCGTCGCAGCGACCAGGATCAGCAGGCCGCCGAACCACAGCGTGACGCGGACGCCCGGCAACCCGTACTCCACGCCGAACCAACGCACGCCCGGCGTACCCAACGCAGTGCGGCCGCCGATCCACCGCTTCATCAGCGGGTCGAGCACCGACGAGATCGTCGGGCCGGCCACCATCGCGACCAGGACGGCCAGGCGTACGAGTGTCAGGAACGTGTTGAACGTCCGGCCCCGCATGTCGTCGACGGTGTTCTCCTGCAAGAGGGTGTATCCCAGCACGTACACCGCTCCCGCGCCCAACCCCAGACCGAACACCCCGACCGCCGACAGCCAGAACGTCGACATGCTGATGCCGAACAGGATCGAGCCGCCCGAGAAGAAGAGCGCTCCACAGAACACCTTCTCCTTCGGGAGCTTCTTCTGGAAGGCAGTGAGGAGACCGACACCCAAGGCGACACCGCATCCCAACGCCGTGATGTAGAGGGGGAACTTGTCGACGTCGCCCACGATGTTCTTCGCAAACGTGGGTCCGAGCGGGACCAGCATGGCGCCACCCAGCAGGCCGGCGGCCAGCCCGACATTCACGGCACGCACGATCGGGTTGACGACGACCTCCTTCCATCCCTCGCGGACCTCCGCCAGGACGGCCCGGATGCCCGACGGCGCGTCGCTTTCCTCGACGGTACCGACGCGCTCGTGAACCGGCTCGGCCTTCGTGCGGATCAGTGTGCGGACGATCACGAACGCCGCCACGTAGGTGAGCGCGTTGAAGTAGAAGGCGAGGGTCTGGGTGCTCCCGATATCGCGACCGAACCCGAGGGGACCGAGCCACTCGATATGGGCGAGCCGGTCGTTGCCGGCCTTCAACAGGGTCTGGGCGACACCGGCGAGCGGCATCGTTCCGTAGGCGGCGAGAATGCCGAGCGAGTTGGCCGAGGTCAGCCGGTCACGCGGGACCAACACCGGCACCAGCGCTTCCTTCGCCGGGGCGAAGAGCAGCGTGAACACCTCGAGCAGCAGCGACGCGACGATCAGGTGCCACAGCGTCGTCGCGAACGGCAGGGCGCAGAACACCAGCGCCCGGGCCAGGTCCGCGATCCGCATCAGCAGCTTTCGGTCGTATCGATCGACCAACACCCCCATGAACGGGCCGAGGAAGAAGCTGGGCGCGACGCGAGCCGTGAGCACCAGCGCGGTCGCGGCCTCCGGACGATTGCTGATGTTCGCTGCGAGGGCCGTCACGGCGAAGAGCCCGACCCAGTCGCCGAACGCGCTGATCAGCTGGGAGATCCAGAGCCAGAAGAACTCGATCGACCCGAACCAACGGACGCGCAGAGGCTCAGCGAGGGTCGCCGTCACTGCGACCGACCCCTGCTCACGTGTCAGAACGGCTCGTCGCCGGCCGAGGCGATGAAGGCGTCGGCGACGGCCTTCGGGGTGACGGCGGCGGTCGCCGACTTCTTCGCCGGCGCCTTCTTGGCGGCAGCCTTCTTCTTGGCCGGCGCCTTCTTGGCGGCAGCCTTCTTCTTGGCCGGCGCTTTCTTCGCGGGGGCCTTCTTCGCCGCCGCCTTCTTCGGGGCGGGCGCCTTGGCTCGACGGTCCGCCAACAGCTCGAGGGCGCGCTCCATCGTGAGCTCCTCGACGATGTCGCCCTTGCGCAGCGAGGCGTTGGTTTCGCCGTCGGTCACGTACGGACCGAAACGGCCGTCCTTGACGACGATCGGCTTGCCGCTGTCGGGGTCGGGGCCGACCTCCTTGAGCGGACCCTTGACCGCTTGGCCGCGGCGCCGCTTCGGCTCGGCCAGGATCCGCAACGCCTCGTCGAGGGTCAGGGTGAGGAGCTGCTCCTCGTCCTCGATCGACCGGGAGTCGGTGTCCTTCTTGATGTAGGGCCCGAACTTGCCGTTCTGTGCCGTGATCTCGACCCCGTCGGCGGGGTCGACGCCGACCACCCGCGGAAGGCTCAGCAGTTCGAGCGCGTCCTCGAGCGTGATCCGCTCGACGGTCATCGTCTTGAAGAGGGACGCCATCTTCGGCTTGAAGCCAGTCTCGTCGTCGTGCTGACCGAGCTGCACGTACGGACCGAACCGGCCGTTCTTCACGAAGATCGGCAGGTTCTCGGTCGGGTGGATGCCGAGCTGGCGTTCCTTCGGGGTCGCCAGTAGCTCGAGACACTTCTCGACGGTCAGCTCGTCCGGCGAGATGTCGTCGGGGATGTTCGCCGTCTCGTCCTCGTGCTGGAGATACGCGCCGTACCGGCCGACACGGGCGACGATCGGAACTCCGTTGGCATCCGCGCCCAACACGATCGAGTTGACGTCGCGGGCATCGATGCCCTCGATGTCGGAGGTGAGCGCCTTGAGGCCCGGCCGCGCCGTCGCCGGATCGCCGTCACCGGTCGTGCCGAAGTAGAAGCGGGAGAGCCAGGGCTCGGCGTCCGCCTTGCCACCGGCGATCTGGTCGAGGTCGTCCTCCATGTGCGCGGTGAGGGCGTAGTCGACGAGGTCGGGGAAGTGCCGTTCCAGCAGGGTGACGACGGCGAATGCGACGAAGCTTGGGACCAGCGCCGAGCCCTTCTTGCGCACGTACCCGCGGTCCTGGATCGTCGAGATGGTCGACGCGTAGGTCGACGGCCGGCCGACGCCGATCTCCTCCATACGCTTGACGAGGGACGCCTCGGTGTAGCGCGGCGGCGGCTGCGTCTCGTGGCCCTTGGCCGCGAGCTCCAGCGATCGGGCGGCGTCGCCTTCGGCCATCTCGGGCAGGATGCGTTCCTGGTCCTCGAGCTCGGCGTCGGGATCGTCGGCGCCCTCGACGTAGGCCCGCAGGAAGCCGGGGAACGTGATGGTCTTGCCGCTCGACGCGAACAGGGCCTGACGACCGTCGGTCGAGTCGACCTCGAGCCGGACCGCGACGCTCTCGCCGCGGGCGTCGGTCATCTGGGAGGCGATGGTGCGCTGCCAGATCAGCTCGTAGAGGCGGAACTCCTGGCTACCCAGTTCGGACCGGACCTCGTCGGGCGAACGGAACGAATCGCCGGCGGGGCGGATGGCCTCGTGGGCCTCCTGCGCGTTCTTGACCTTCTTGGAGTACAGCCGCGGGGCGTCGGGGAGGTACGCAGCGCCGTACTTCTGGGAGATCTGGGTACGAGCCGCGTTGATCGCCGTCTCCGACAGCGTCGTCGAGTCGGTTCGCATGTACGTGATGAAGCCGTTCTCGTACAGGCGCTGCGCCAACGACATGCACTGGCTCGAGCTGAAGCGGAGCTTGCGACCGGCCTCCTGCTGCAGCGTCGACGTCATGAACGGCGCGTACGGCTTGCGGGTGTAGGGCTTACGTTCGACCGACCGCACACGGACGGGCTGATCGGTGAGCGCGGTGCGGAGCTGGGCGGCGTCGGTCTCGCTCAGGAGCAGGGCGTCGGCCTTGGTGAGGCGGCCGGATTCGTCGAAGTCCTTGCCGGTCGCGACGCGGGCGCCGTCGACCTCGAGGAGCGAGCCGGCGAACGGGGTCTGGTCCCTCGGGGCGCCGGTGGGGTCGTTGCCGGTCAGCTGGAATGTGGCGTCGAGGTCCCAGTACGAGGCGGTGACGAACCGCATGCGCTCACGTTCCCGCTCCACCACGATGCGGGTCGCAACCGACTGCACGCGGCCGGCCGAGAGCCGCGGCATGACCTTCTTCCACAGCACCGGACTGACCTCGTAGCCGTAGAGGCGGTCGAAGATGCGTCGAGCCTCCTGCGCGTCGACCAGGCGACGGTCGAGTTCGCGGGGGTTGTCGATGGCGTGTTGGATCGCGTCGGGCGTGATCTCGTGGAAGACCATGCGCTTGACGGGCACGCGCGGGTTGAGCACCTCGAGCAGGTGCCAGGCGATGGCCTCTCCCTCGCGATCCTCATCGGTTGCGAGATAGAGCTCGTCGGCGTCCTTCAACAACTCCTTCAGGTGCCGCACCTGGTCCTTCTTGTTGGGCGACACCACGTAGAGCGGTTTGAAGTGGTTCTCGGTGTCGACACCGAGGCTCGCCCACTTCACACCTTTATATGAAGGTGGGATCTCGGCCGCCTTCGACGGGAGATCGCGGATGTGACCCACCGACGACTCGACGACGAAGTCGTCGCCCAAGAAGCGCCCGATCGTGCGCGCTTTGGCCGGTGACTCGACGATGACGAGGGGGTTGCCCATGGGGGACACTCAAGACGCCGACGTGTAGCGGTGTCAAACATCCCCAGAACAAAGGTGAATCGGCGCGTCCACTCCGCGCCGGCCCGAAGCGTCGCCGTCGACGGCGCAACCGATACTGTCCTGATGGGCCAAGCCGCGTTCGGCACCTGGCCGATCGCGCACGAACGACCCACTCCGGAGACGCCATGGATTTTCAACTGAGCCCGACCGCTCTCGCGTTGCAGGACAAGCTTCTCGCCTTCATGGACGAATGCGTCTACCCCGCCGAGGTGGTCTACGAGGAGCAGATGGCTGCCCTCGGCGACCCGCACGCCCATCCCCAGATCGTCGAGGACCTCAAGGCCGAAGCCCGCACCCGCGGGTTGTGGAACCTCTTCCTGCCCCACGAGACCCAGTGGACAGAAGGCCTGTCGAACCTCGACTACGCCCCGCTCGCCGAGATCACCGGTCGGTCGATCCATCTGGCGCCCGAGGCCCTCAACTGCGCCGCGCCCGACACCGGCAACATGGAAGTCCTGACGATGTTCGGGACCGACGCCCAAAAGGAGCAGTGGCTCCAGCCGCTGCTCGAGGGCGAGATCCGGTCGGCCTTCGCCATGACCGAGCCCGACGTCGCCAGCTCCGACGCCACCAACATCCAGCTCTCCATCGTCCGCGACGGCGACGAGTACGTCCTGAACGGGCGCAAGTGGTGGATCTCCGGCGCGGCGTCGGACCGATGCAAGATCTTCATCGTGATGGGCAAGACCGACCCGACGGCGTCGCGTCACCTCCAGCAGTCGATGATCCTCGTCCCCCGCGACACGCCCGGCCTCACCGTCGTCCGTGACCTGCCCGTGTTCGGCTACCAGGACCGGGAAGGCCACGTCGAGCTCCGGTTCGAGGACGTCCGGGTGCCGGTCGAGAACATCATCGCCGAGGAAGGGGCCGGTTTCATGATCGCCCAGGCCCGCCTCGGCCCCGGCCGCATCCACCATTGCATGCGCTGCATCGGCATCGCCGAGCGTGCGCTCGAGCTGATGTGCCGCCGCGTCACCGACCGTGTGGCGTTCGGTCGGCCACTGGCCGAACAAGGGGTCATCCGCGAGTGGATCGCCGACTCCCGTATGGAGATCGAACAGGCTCGCCTCCTCACCTTCAAAGCGGCGTGGCTGATGGACACCGTCGGCAACAAGGGTGCCGCCGTGGAGATCTCCTCGATCAAGGTCGTCGTGCCGAACATGGCGCTGCGAGTCGTCGACCGCTCCATCCAGGCGCACGGCGGCGGCGGAGTGAGCGACGACTTCCCGCTCGCTCGCATGTACGCCGGGCTGCGCACCCTCCGGTTCGCCGACGGTCCCGACGAAGTCCACCGTCGCCAGGTCGCTCGCACCGAGCTGGGGCGCTACTCCTGATGACACCGGCTACCTCTGAGGCTCGTCGTCGATCGTTCCGGTACCGGCCCGGGTGACCCGCGACGGCCTGACCGCCGCCGAGGTCGAGGACCGCGTACGCCGCGGCCTCGTCAACGAGGTGCCGCCCGCCCCGTCGCGGACGGTCACCGAGATCCTGCGCGCCAACGTGCTGACGAGGTTCAACGCCCTCATCGGCCTGCTCGTGGTGATCGTGCTCGCGTCGGGTTCGCCCCAGGACGCGCTGTTCGGCGGCGTCATCATCGCCAACTCGGTGATCGGCATCATCCAGGAGGTCAGGGCGAAGCGCACACTCGATCAGCTGGCAGTGCTGTCGGCGCCGGCGGCGCACGTCGTCCGCGACGGCAAGGTCGTGGAGATGAGCGTCGACCACATCGTGCTCGACGACGTCATCGAACTCCGGCCCGGCGGCCAGGTCGTGGCCGATGCCGAGGTGATCGAGTCCGACGCGCTCGAGATCGACGAATCGCTCCTCACCGGCGAGGCCGACCCCGAGGTGAAGTCGCCGGGCTCCGAGCTCTTCTCCGGCAGCTTCGTCGTGACCGGGTCCGGGCGCGCCCGAGTCACCAAGGTCGGCGCCGATGCCTACGCCGCGAAGCTCGCCGAGGAGGCGCGACGTTTCTCGCTGGCCAACAGCGAGCTGCGGACCTCGATCGACAAGATCGTCACCTGGGTGTCGTGGGCGCTGATTCCCGCAGCGATCGGGCTCGTGTGGTCACAGCTGCGCCAGCCCGGCAAGTCGGTCGGCGACGCGCTCGTCGCCGCGGTCGCCGGCATGGTCGGCATGGTGCCCGAGGGCCTGGTCCTGCTCACGAGCGTGGCGTTCGCGGTCGGCGTCGTTCGCCTCGCCAAGCGTCGAACCCTCGTGCAGGAACTCCCGGCGGTCGAGATCCTGGCCCGGGTCGACGTGGTCTGCCTCGACAAGACCGGCACCATCACCGAAGGCACGATGGTGGTCGACCGCCTCGAATGCGTCTCCGACGAGTACGACGCGACCTCGATCGACAACGCGCTCGCGGCGATCGCGTGGGCGGACCCGAACCCGAATCCGACCCAACAGGCGCTCGCCGACCGCTACGCCGAAGCGCCGCTCGACTGGACCCGCGTGGGCGGCGTTCCCTTCTCGTCGGCTCGCAAGTGGAGCGCCACCGGGTTCGAGCACCACGGTTGGTGGCTGTTCGGTGCACCCGAGATGATCCTGGCCGAGTCGGCGTTCGCCGCCGTTGCCGACCGCGTGTCGGCTGCAGCGGAAGACGGCCTCCGCGTCCTGCTCCTCGCACACTCCTCGGAGGCGATCGACGCTGACGCCGACGGGCTCCCCGACGACCTGGGCGCCGTCGCCCTCGTCATGCTCACCGACAAGATCCGCCCCGACGCCAGCGCAACGCTCGAGTACTTCGCCCAGCAGGGGGTGACGCTCAAGGTGATCTCGGGCGACAACCCGGCGACGGTCGCCGCTGTCGCGGCACGGGCGGGCCTCGCCGGTGCCGAGTCGGCCGTCGACGCCCGCACCCTTCCCGACGACCCCGAGGCACTCGCCGACGCGGTCGAGGCAACGACGGTGTTCGGCCGCGTCAGCCCCCACCAGAAGCGGGAGATGGTGAAGGCGTTGCAGTCACGGGGCCACACCGTTGCGATGACCGGGGATGGCGTCAACGACGTGCTGGCTCTCAAGGACGCCGACTGCGGCATCGCCATGGCCTCGGGGTCGGAGGCCACCCGCGCCGTGGCCCAGATCGTCCTCCTCGACAGTTCGTTCGCCGGCCTCCCCGCCGTCGTGGCCGAGGGCCGTCGGGTCATCAACAACCTCCAGCGTGTCGCCGGCCTCTACCTCACCAAGACGACCTACGCCGTGATCTTCGCCTTCGTGACCGGAGCGCTGGCGCTCGACTTCCCGTTCCTCCCGCGACATCTGACCCTCATCAGCACCCTGTGCATCGGTGTGCCGTCGTTCCTCCTGGCCCTGGCGCCGAACACCGACCGGGTGCGTGGCGACTTCCTCCGGCGAGTCGCACGCGACTCGGTCCCGTTCGGCGTCATCTGCGCGGTCGCTACCCTCGTCACGTACGTGGTGGCCCGGCGCCACTACACCCCCGCCGATCCGCAGAGCCTCGCGCTGATGGAACAGCAGACCGCCGCAACGATGACGCTGGCCGGCTGTTCGTTGATCGTGCTGCTGCGCAACGCCCGCCCGCTCGTCGGCTGGAAGTTGGCGCTCGTGATCGCCATGGGCGGGGCCGTCGCGCTGGCCTTCGTCACCCCGATGGGACGCGACTTCTTCGCGCTCAACCTCCCGCCGACACCGATCCTCATCACGGCGCTCCTCGCCGTGGCCGCGGCCGGGGCGGCGATGATGGTGGCGCACCGGGTCTTCCACGAACCACGCACCCGACCGGGCCTGTAGCCGTCGAAGGGCTTGGAGCGCCGCCCGGTCAGGCGGCGGGAGGATCGCGGAACACCACGACCCGGACCCGCGTGCCCGACGGCGTGCGGGTGAACGATGCCTCGTCCGACAGCGCCTCGATCAACGGGAGGCCGAACCCGCCTTCACGGCGGAGGTCGGGCTCGGGCAGGGCCGGCGCCTCGTCGGGGGGTTCGAAGCCGCCCGCCGAGTCGGTGACCTCGATCTCGATCCGGTCGGCGTAGACGGCGGCCACCACGTGGATCAACTCGTCGACGCTGCTGGTCGCCTGGGCGTGCAACGCGTTGGTCACCGTCTCGGACACCACGAGCCGCAGATCGTCGAGCCGCTGATCGTCCATCCAGCCACCGTGCCGCGCCGCGTCGGCCACGAAGTTGCGCGCCGTCGCCACGAACCGGCTCTCGGCGGGGATGTCCAGCTCGGTCGTGTGCGTCGGAATCATGCCGCCGGCAACGCCTCCGGCGCGTCGACGAGATCGAGGATCTCGTCGAGACGGCATCGTTCGAACGTCCGGCGGATCCGGTCGTTGGTCACCACGGCGAACTGGCCGCCGGCGCCCCACATCCGGCGGGCGCCGCCGACGGTGACGCCGAGGCCGACCGAGTCGATGAGGTCGCAGTCGGTCAGGTCGATCGCCAGCGCCGTCGACGCCGACGCGGCGGCAATCAACTCGCTGCGGTACTGCGGGGCCGTGGCGAGATCGATCTCCCCGAGGACGTGCACCATCGTCCAGCGGCCCTGCTCCCCACGGCGGACGTGAAAGTACACAGGCCGAGGCTACCGCCGAACCCTCCCTGATTGGTTGTCCCCCCACCCCGCCGTCATTCCCGGAGCACAACGAACCGCTCCGAGAGCGCGACATCGCCGACGAACGCGCCCACCAGCGGCACGTCGGTCGGCGACGAGTACCGGACCGTGACCGTCGCGTAGCCACCGGGTTCGGTGGACCCGCCGATGGACACGCTCAGGCGGGCGGGCGACAACCTCGTCTCACCGACGGCCGCCGCTCGGACCGACGCCGGACCCGGGTCGACCATGGCCCGCCGCGCCGCCGCCCGCGCCGCGGCGGTGAGCGCGACCGAATCGCGCATCACCACCACGACCTGCAGCACAACGAGGACGAGCACCGCGACCACGGGCATCACCAACGCCAGCTCCACGGTCGCCTGAGCCCGGTCCGACCGAGGTGGGAGCGTCGCGATCGGCATCATCCGCCGACGAGCGACCGCATCTTGGCGAAGGCGGCACCGAACAGACCGGTGATGAGGCCGCCACCGTCCCCGCTGACGTACGCGATGACCACTGCAACCATCGACGTCACGGCGACGAGCACGAGCGCGTACTCCGCGGTGCTCTGGCCGCGTTCGAGCGCGGCGAGACGGTGCAGGAAAGGGAATCGGAACATGACGACCTCTGACGTGGTGGGTGTCGGGATGGTGGGGGAAGAAGAAGGGGTCGGCGCCGTGGGCTCGGCACCGGACGAGGGAGGATCTCGAGGCGTCAGCCCGGTGGGCCGAGCCGACCGAGACCGACGGCGACCATCGGCACGACGGTCACGAGACCGAAGGCCGGAAGGACGCACGTGACCAACGGGAGCAGCATGGCGACGGGGAGACGACGCGCCCGCTCCTCGGCGCGTCGTCGGCGTCGGCGACGAACGTCGTTGCCGAATCGGGCGAGGGCGTCCACGATCGCGGCGCCACTCCGACCGGCACCGCGCAGCAGCGCGGCGAGTTCGCCGACGGGTTGGCTGCGGCCTGCCCAGGCGTCCAACGCCTCGTCGACCGATCGACCTCGCTCGAGGTCGACGACGACGCCGGCAAAGGCGGCATCGTCGCCCGGTCGGAGTCGCTGTTGGACGGCGACGATTGCCGGTCCGAGCGCCAAGCCACTGCCGAGGGCGATGCCGAGCAGGTCGGCGATCGTGGCCACCGCGGTGAGGTCGCGATCGAGCTGGCGCGCCTCCCGACGTCGACCGGCGCCGCGAGCGCATACCAGGGCCACCAGAACGAGCGCCGCCGACCAAGCGCCGACCAGAGGAGCGGACACGAC
>CALMLJ010000300.1 GCA_937868025.1 uncultured Acidimicrobiaceae bacterium | reverse complement strand
GACCCGACCGGTGCGAGTCGCTGTGAGCCGACCAACGCCCGCCGGGTCGTCCGCGCCCTCGAGGTCACCATGGGCTCGGGTCGCCCATTCTCGTCCTACGGGCCGGGCCTCGAGGAGTACCCGCCGTCGGACCACCTGATGGTGGGACTGCAGGTCGAGCGTTCGACGATGCTGCCGCTCATCGAGCATCGGGTGCACACGATGATGGCGGCCGGGTTCGTCGACGAGGTGCGGGCGCTGGCAGCCGAGGAGCCGCCCCTGTCGCGGACCGCTCGGCAGGCGCTCGGCTACCGCGAGCTGCTGTCGCACCTCGCGGGCCGATCGACCGAAGCCGAGGCGGTCGCCGAAACGGTTGTGCGCACCCGTCAGTTCGCAGTGCGCCAGGACCGTTGGTTCCGCCGCGATCCCCGAATCGAGTGGCTCCCGACGACGTGCGACGGACCCGCCCCAACTCGCTCGTTGGCCTCGTTCATCGCCGGTAGCGTGGACTCCACATGACGGCATCCCTCCGACTCACGAAGGCCCACGGCCTCGGCAACGATTTCCTGGTCGCCCTCGAGACCGCGAACCCGGTGCTGACCGCCGCGTCGGTGGCAGCGGGAGGTTCGCTCGCCGCCACAGCGCTCTGCGACCGCCACCGGGGCGTCGGTGCCGACGGCCTGATCTTCGGACTCGCTCCCGATGCGCCGGGCGCCGATCTTCGTATGGTCCTGTTCAACGCCGACGGCTCCGAGGCCGAGATCTCCGGCAACGGCATCCGCTGTCTCGGTCAGGCTGCGCTGCGGGCCGGCGGCCGACGCGACGGCCGCATCGTGATCGACTCGGGAGCGGGCCGCCGCACGCTCGACGCCACAGCGACGACGGCGCCCGACACCGACCTGTTGCGCGTCGAGATGGGCGAATTGGGGACGGGCCCCGAGCCGGGTCCGGCCGCCGTCGCCATGGGCGCCCTGCATGTCGGGTCCGGTGCCGTCGGCAACCCGCACATCGTGTTGCACCTCGTCTCCCTCGACGGCGTCGACCCCTCGGTCGAGGGCCCGCTGATCGAGGCCGACGTGCCGGGTGGGGTCAACGTGCATTTCCTCGCAGCGAGCGGTCCCGACAACATTCGGCTCCTCCACTGGGAGCGCGGCGCCGGGGTCACCGAGGCGTGCGGATCGGGGGCGAGCGTGTCGGCGGCCCTGGCCCACCGGTGGGGTCTCGTCGGCGAGCGGGTCACGGTGGAGATGCCGGGTGGGACCGCCGTCGTCGACGTCGGACCGACGCTGGCGTTGACCGGCGAAGCCGTGCACATCGCCGACATCGAGGTGGCGAATGCCTGGCTCTGATCACGACTCCTTCGAGTTCGAGCCGGACTTCTCCGACGACGAGCTCCTCGCGACGATCTTCGGCGACGCCGCGAACGACCCCGACGGACCCGACGCCGGACACGACGACCCCGACGCTCCGGAGTCCCACCGCGGCGCGTTCGGCGACTTCGGCGCGACGTCGAGCGCCTTCATCGACCGGTCGTTCCGGGAGAAGATCGTGCTCGTCGGCGTGTCGTTCCCTCCGTTCGACGACGATCTGGTCGAGGAACACCTCGACGAGCTCGCACGCCTGATCGACACCGCCGGGGCCGACGAGGTGGGCCGCGTGGTGCAGCGTCGGCAGAGTCCCGACGCCGCCACGTTCATCGGCTCCGGCAAGGCGCAGGAGATCAAGGAGATGGCGATCGCCTTCGACTGCGACACCGTGGTCTTCGACGACGAGCTGACGCCGGCACAGCAGTTCAACCTCGAGAAGATTCTCGGGCGAACCGCGATCGACCGCACCGCGGTGATCCTCGACATCTTCGCCCAGAACGCGTCGAGCCTCGAGGGCAAGGCGCAGGTCGAGTTGGCCCAACTCAAGTACCGGCTTCCCCGGCTGCGGGGCAAGGGCCGAAGCCTGTCCCAGCAGGGCGGTGGCATCGGCACCCGCGGTCCGGGCGAGACGCAGCTCGAGGTCGACCGTCGTCGACTGGTCCGACGCATCCACAAGCTCGAAGAGCAACTGCGCGGCATCACCCACGTTCGCGACACCCAACGCAAGGCCCGTCGCCGTTCGCTCCTCCGCAACGTGGTGATCGTCGGGTACACCAACGCGGGCAAGTCCACGCTCCTCAATCGCCTCACCGACTCCGGTGTCCTCGTCGAGGACCGGCTCTTCGCGACGCTCGACCCCACCACCCGACGTCTGCAACTGCCCGGCGGTGAATCGGTCCTGATGACCGACACCGTCGGGTTCGTGCGAAAGCTGCCCCATCAGCTGGTCGAGGCGTTCAAGTCGACGCTCGAGGTCGTCAACGACGCCGACCTGCTGGTCCACGTGGTCGACGGGTCGGCGGTGGATCCGCAGGCCGAGATCGAGGCCGTACGAGACGTCCTGCGGGAGATCGACGCCGACGGCCTTCCGGAGCTGCTCGTGTTCAACAAGTGCGACGCGTCGGAGGAATCGGCGCG
>CALMLJ010000299.1 GCA_937868025.1 uncultured Acidimicrobiaceae bacterium | reverse complement strand
ACGTCGTGAGCCTGCCTCGAGACCCTCCGGCCCTCCAGCCCGGAGGGTCTCGGCAAGTTCGGTGTGATGCTCAGTCGTCGGAGGTGAAGGTGGTCGGCCACCCGTAGTCGACGGCGACCCCGGTGATCACGAACAGGTGAGCGACCTGCGGCGAGGCACCCGACACCTCGAACGCGACACCCCGCTCGACCGCGTCGGCATGGGCGGCGAGCACTGCACTGAGACCCCACGAGTCCATGAACGACACATGAGTGAGGTCGACCTGGACCGTTGGCCCCGAGTCGATCGCGGACGACAGGCGTTCCGACAGGAAATCCCGGCTCGCCTCGTCGATCTCGCCCGCCACGTCGACAACGACCCCGCCGTCGGTGTCGCGCAACTCGATCACGCACTCGACGGGAGGTGGCTCGTCCACTTCGGAGGAACCCTGATCGTCGGTCACGACCCCATCCTCCCACCGTTCCGACGACGAGCGCCGCACCGTTGGCCAGTTCGGCGGCCCAGCGGACCGACCGCGCTATCGCGCCGACGGCACCGCCGCACCGAGCAGGCCTGCGGCGAAGTCGCTCGGCGGCATCGGCCTGGCGAAGAGGTACCCCTGCCCGACGTCGCAACCGAGGTCGGTCACCAGCCGGCGCTGCTCGGGCGTCTCGATTCCCTCGGCCACCGTCGCCAGGCCCAGTGCCCGAGCGATGCCGATGGTCGCCTCGATGAGCGCCGCCCCGCGAGGCTCGGCCGACCGGGCCACGAAACTCCGGTCGATCTTCAGATGCGTGATCGGCAGGTGCTGGAGGTAGGCCAGCGACGAGTAGCCGGTGCCGAAGTCGTCGATCGCCAGCTGAACGCCCAGTCTCGCCAGGCGCCCGAGCCGGGTGACGGCCTCCGCCGGATCGGCCATGATCGCCGACTCGGTGAGCTCCAGGCAGAGCCGCTCGGGAGGACATCCCGTCACCTCGAGCTGCCACGCCACCAGATCACCGAAGCCGTCACTGTCGATCTGACGCGCCGACACGTTGACAGCCATCGTGAAGTCGTCATCCACGACCCCCTCGGCGATCCAACGCCGGCGCTGAGCCAACGCTCCCCGCAGGACGAACGCGCCGAGCTCGCCGATCATCCCGCACGTCTCGGCGATCGGGATGAACGTGTCGGGCGGCACGGCCCCGAGGCGCGGGTTCGTCCACCGGAGCAGCGCCTCCGCCCCCACGACCCGCCCCCGAGCCAGGTCGACCTCCGGCTGGTAGTGGATGTCGAACTCGCTCCCGGCGACGGCCCGCCCGAGCCCGTCGGCGAGCTCGAACGCTTCGACGGCGCGGCGGTGGTACACCTCGTCGAACACCAGCGCACCGCTCTTGGCGCGTGCCTTCGCCTCGTACATGGCTGTGTCCGCTTCGCGGATCACGGTCGTGGGCGACTTCGTCGGTGCGCATTCCGTGATGCCGCAGGTTGCGCGCACCCCCACTGCTCGGCCGCCGACCCGGAACGGATCGCGGAACGTGGACGCCACGACCGACGCAAGCTGCTCGGCGTCGGCGTCGGCGCCCACCTGCAGCACCGCGAACTCGTCCTGGCTGATGCGTCCGACCCGGTAGTCCGGCTCGGGACAGGCTCGCTCGAGGCGCCGCGCCACCAGGGTCAAGAGGACGTCACCGGCGTCGTGGCCGAGCGTCTGGTTGAGGAGACGGAAGTCGTCGAGGTCGAGGAGGGCGAGTTTCGACCCCGAGGCAGCGGTCTCCAGCCACTCCACCATCTGCGCCTTGCTCCCGAGTTGCGTGAGGTCATCGGTGCGGACGCGCCGATCGAGCTCTGCGATCACGTCGGTCACCTCCGGGTCGTTCATGGAGAGGTGGTCGGGTTGTTCATTCCTGAACTAAAGGACGCGCTCGCTGTTCACACAGCCGTCATCATCGCGGATCTGGGCCCATTCCCCCCGATCAGGGGGTCACCGCCGTCCCCGATTCGGGTAGGAGGCCTCCATGACCGCCACCTCCGACGTCTCCCCCGCCACCCGAGCCCGAGCCGAACTCCAGCACGCCGTGCAAGCCAACGAGGAAGCACTCGCCGCCGGGGAGAACCCGCCGTTCGGCCAAGGTGCGCTCATTGTGCTGCGTCGCCGCTGGGAAGCGGCCGAGGCCTCGGACTGACGGCCAACGGGTCGACCGCGACCACGACCGCCGACACGGCGGCCGGCGCTCACCCCGCAGTGGTGTCGATCGCCGCGTCTCGCCCGGCAGGTCGACCTGCGGTCAGGGCAGCGTCGTGGGTGGCATGCCAGTGTTCGAAGGCCCGGACCTCGAGCGGACGGCTGTAGTAGTAGCCCTGGGCCAAGCGGCAACCCATGCGCGTCAGCGTCGTCGCTGCGTGCTCGGTTTCGACACCTTCGGCGATGACCCCGAGGTCGAGGTTCCGACCCAGGTCGATGACGGAACGGACGATGCTGTCCGCCGTCGGGTCGGCCCCGATCGCGAGCACGAACGACTTGT
>CALMLJ010000298.1 GCA_937868025.1 uncultured Acidimicrobiaceae bacterium | reverse complement strand
TTGATCTCCGACGTGCCGCCGGCGATCGACATGCCGCGGTGCATGAGCACCAGGATGTTGCTCATGCCACCGGGCCCGTCCATGAAGACCGAGTCCGGCCCGTTGAGCTCGGTGAGGATGGCCGCTGCTTCGTGGCCGAGCTCGGACAGGACGAGCTTGGTCATCGCCCCCTCCGGGCCGGGCCCCGCCGCGGCGACGGCGCGGTTGGCAGCACGGAGGTTGAGCAGCCCCATGGCCTGGTGCTCGGCGATGTAGCGGCCGATCCGAGCGGCGCCACCGGCGAGCCGTTCCGGGTGAGCGTCGAACGGAGCAATCAGTGCCGAGCCCGGCATCGACATTCCCCCGCCGCCACCGCCGATGCTGACGCTCTCGTTGCCGAGCGTGGCACGGGCGACGGTCCAGCCGCCGTCGACCGGCCCGACCACGTCGTCGTCGGGAACGAACACGTCGTCGAAGAAGACCTCGTTGAACTCCGACGCGCCGATCGTCATCTTGAGCGGACGAACCTCGACGCCGGGGGCGTGCATGTCGATGACCATGGTCGTGATGCCGTCGTGCTTGGGCACGTCGGGGTTCGTGCGTACCGTCGCGAACCCCATGCCGGACACGTGCGCACCCGACGTCCACACCTTCTGGCCGTTGACGAGCCAACCGCCGTCGACGCGGGTCGCCTTGGTCTTCACGCCGGCCGCGTCGGAACCGGCATCGGGCTCGCTGAACAGCTGGCACCAGATGACCTCCTGGTTGAGCGCCGGCAGCACCCACCGCTCGAGCTGGTCGGGCGTCGCGTACTGGATGAGGGTCAGGATGTTCCAGGCGGTGATGCCATACGACGGTCGTTGCACCCCGGCGCGCTCGAACTCCTGCTCGACGACGAGCTGCTCCACCGCACCCGCCGCCCGTCCGTACGGCTTGGGCCAGTGCGGCATGACGTAGCCGGTCTCGATGAGCCGGGCGCGCTGCTGATCCTCCGGCAGGTCACTGATGCTCTCGGCGAAGGCGCGCACCTCGTCGCGGATCGGTTCGGCCTCGGGCGGCAGCTCCACCTGCTTGCCACGCGACACGCCGCGCCGGGTGAGATCGGTGAGATCGGCGGCCGCATCGGCCGGACGGAGGAACGACAGCAGGGTGGTCGCCCGCCGCATGTAGAGGTGGGCGTCGTGTTCCCATGTGATGGCGATGCCACCGTGCACCTGGGTGTTGAGGTTGGCGCAGAGGTCGGCGGCGGGTGCCGCCAACGTGGCGGCGACGGCAGCGGTGAACGTGAGCTGGTCGCCACCGGTCGCCGCGGCCTTCGCTGCGTCCCACACGGCCGACGTCGCGAGCTCGGTCGCCACGACCATGTTGGCGCAGTGGTGCTTGACCGCCTGGTAGGTGCCGATCACCCGGCCGAACTGGACGCGCTCCTTGGCGTAGGCGGCCGCCATGTCGGTGCACTCGCGGGCGAGGCCGATCGCCTCGGCCGACAGCACGAGGCGGGTGAGGTCGACGAGCGCCTGGCGAGCACCGGGGATCACGGTGGCGGGCGCCCCGTCGAGCGTGACCTTGGCGGAGCGGCGGGTCGGGTCGAGGTTGGTCGGCACGTCGACGGTGACCCCGTCGCCCACCTCGACGATGGCGACGTTGTCGCCGGTGGCCACGAGGAACATGCCGGCGAGCGCGCCGCCGAGGACGACTCCGGCGGAACCGCCGGCCGTCCCGCCCTCGACGGCGACGTCTCCGTCGAGCGCAGCGGCGGCAGCGAGCGAGCCGTCCGCGAGTCGCGGCAGCCACGCCGCCTTCGTCGCATCATCCGCGACTGCGGCGATCAACGCACTGACGATGACGGTGGGCACGAACGGCCCGGGAGCATCGGCACGCCCCAGCTGCTCGACGACGACCGCCAGCTCCTCGAGGCCGTACCCCGAGCCGCCGTACTCCTCGGGGAGGTGCAGGCCGAGCCAACCGAGCTGGGTCAGCTCGCCCCAGAGCTCGGGCAGGGTCTCCTCGGCGCCGTCGAGCAGGGCACGCGACGCTGCGCGGGCGTCGCGCTTGGCCAGGAAGTCGGCGGCCGTTTCGGCGAGGGCGCGATGGTCATCGGTGATGGCGAGCGACATGGGGGTACCTCATTCGTTTCGAGATGGGACGGTGACGGAGTTCTGGTCACGGTCTAGCCCGCGAACGAGGTTCGATGTCGGCCCGGCGCGATCGGTGCTCGCATCCGGCTAGCTATCTTGCTAGCATCCTAGTTCGTGGCCGACGACGTGAAGCAGTTCAACGTCTACCTCCCCATCGAACTGATCAAGGAGGTCAAGCACCGCGCCATCGAGTCCGAGCTCTCGCTCTCGGCACTCGTTGCCGAAGCGCTGCGCTCGTACCTCGCCGACGATCGCGCCACCCGACCGGCAGGTTCCGACAAGGAGACATGACATGACCACGACCGAGGGAATCGAGGGTGTATTCCTCACGACCCACAACTGGGGCAAGGCAGCCAAGTTCTTCCAGGCCCTGGGCTACGAGCTGGAGTTCGACACCGGCCACCACTCGGGCCAGCTCCGCAACGGCACGGGGCCGTACGTCTTCATCGCCGAGGTCCCCGAGGACCAGGCGCCCTCGACACAGCTCGTCCTCACCACCACCGAGGCCGACGCCGCCGAACTCGACCCCATTGTCGACGTCGTGAGCACGTTCGCCGACACGCACTGGGGTACACGGGAAATGGTCGTCCGCGATCCCGACGGACGCCGGTGGAGCCTCCAGGCTCCCGGATCCACGGCCGGCGACCGATGACCGACATCGGCGAGCAGCCCGACAACACCGCCGTCAGGACGGCGCTCTGGCGAGCGCTCCACGTCGAGATCGACGCGGC
>CALMLJ010000297.1 GCA_937868025.1 uncultured Acidimicrobiaceae bacterium | reverse complement strand
GCGCTCGACCAGGAAGTCGGGTGCCGACTCACGCGCCGGCGCCTTCGTGGCATCGCTCCCCGAACACGCCGTGGCGAGCAGCGCCGCGACGACGAGCGCCGCCCGTTTCACGCGCCCGAGGCCACGGACGCGGCCCACCGGTAATCGGCCTTGCCGTTGGGGCCACGCCGCACCACGTCGACCACCTCGAAACGCTTGGGCACCTTGTATCCGGCCAGCGTCTCGCGGCAGTGTGCGACGAGGTCGGCGGTGGCCGCGGACGCACCGGGTTCGAACGAGACGACCGCTACCACGGCCTGGCCCCACTTGTCGTCGGGGACCCCGACCACGTTGGCGTCGCGTACCGCGGCGTGGGTCTTGAGCGTCTCCTCGACCTCTTCGGGGAACACCTTCTCGCCGGCGGTGTTGATGCACACCGAACCCCGGCCGAGCAAGGTGATCGTGCCGTCGGCGTCGACGGTCGCCCAGTCGCCCGGCACCGACCACACCCGGCCGCCGAAGGGCCGGAACGTGCCGGCGGACTTCTCGGGGTCCTTGTAGTAGCCGATCGGGATCGGACCGCCGACGGCCAGCAGGCCACGCTCCCCGGAGCCCGGCTCGACCGCCACGCCCTCCTCGGTGAACACCTGGGCATGCTCGCCGAGCCGGAACCGCGCCGTGGGTGCGGGACGGTTGCGCTTGGCGACGGAGTTGGCGAAGCCCACTCCTTCGGAGCTGCCCAACAGGTCGGCGCAGAGAACGTCGGCACGAGCCAGCAGCGCGTCCTTCGTCTGCTGCGACCACATGACGCCCGAGCTGATCACGAGCCGGAGGCTCGACAGTTCGTAGGGCGAGCCGGCGGACTCCGCACGCTCGAGCTCGGCGATGATCGGCTTGGCGAACGCGTCGCCGACGATCGTCAGGTTGGTGACCCGGTTGCGTTGGACCGCCTCGAGCAACTCGGCGGGATCGAAGCTCCGCGATGCCAGCGTGTTGATCGCCCCACCCGCACACATGACGCCCCAGCTCGCAATCGCGGACGTGCCGTGCATGAGCGGCGCTGCGGGCAACAGTCGGATGGCCTCGTGCTCCGTGTGGATGGTGCGGACGGCGGCGGCCAGTTCGTCGAGGGTCGCCGGCAGGGGCAGCTTGAAGTTCTTGAACGTCGCGGCTCCGGTGCCGAACAGCGACCGGTGCGGCCACATGACGCCCTTGGGCATCCCCGTCGTGCCGCCGGTGTAGAGGAACCACAGGTCATCGCCAGACCGGGCGATGCGGGGGGCCGGCTCGGCGGCGGCGATGGCCTCCTCGTAGCCGACCCACGCCACCCCGCCTCGCCCCTCGATCCCAACGAAACCACCGACCTCGACGACGAGCTTCACCTTCGGGAGGGAGGGCAGGAGGCGTTCGACGTGGTCCGCGAAGGTCGTGTCGACGACGATCGCCTCGGCGTCGGAGTTGTCGAGCAGGTAGGAGAGTTCGGCGTCGGTGTACCGGTAGTTGACGTTGACCGGGACCGCACGGACCTTGAACGACGCGAACGTCGCCTCGAGGTATTCGGGCCCGTTGTACAGATAGTGGGCCACCTTCGAGTCGTGACCGATGCCGTGGGCGAGAAGGACCGACGCCAACCGGGCGGACCGCTCCTCGAACTCGGCCCAGGTACGGACGATGTCCTGGTGGTACAGGGCCGGCGCGTCGCCGACGACATCGGCGATCGTCTCCCACGCGTCGGCGAGGCTGAAGTCTGCGAGGTCGCTCATGCGGCGCTCATCATCGCACGACCGCGAGGCTCCAGGCCCAACGGTGGCGTCCACCGCCGACGAGGTGCCGCGGATGGGTCTCGGGCCCGCACGCCGCCGTGCCGAGGCCGCGATGGGCGATGTCGACGTGCACGTGAACCTCCGGCCGCGGCACCAGCTCGTGGGCGTGGGTCGCCGTCGTCAGGTCCTCGACGGTGAAGTGAGACGCGTTGAACCCGAACCGCCGATCGACCTCGATGGCGACCGTCGACGGCGGGCGGCCTCGGCGGCGGGGAGCTCCGTCGGACAGCTCGACCCAGCGGACATCGGTGCGGTGGCCGTGCTCCTGGGGGACGATGTGGTCGACGTACGTGTCGGTCACCGTCGTGGCCCAGCGCTCGACGGGAAGGGCGCGCCGGTCCGGGTAGCTGTCGCCGGGCCCGGGACCGAACCACTCCAGATGCTCGAACGTCTCGGGCAGCACGAACCGGATGCCGACCCGCGGCAGGTCGTCGAGTTCCTTCGGGATCTCGACCGTCTCGGCGAAGGACACCGCCCCGTCGACGATCGAGATCGCCTGGCGGTGCCGGATCGGCCCGACCGCCGCATCGGCCTCCCACGTGGTCGTCCGGACGATCGCCCCCCGGCGACGGCTGACGTCGACGTCGACGGCGGTCATCCGGTCGAGGCCCCATCGCAGCCACCGACCGCGGGCGCCGACGCTGGCCATCCAGCCGGCCTTGATGCCGTCGTTGTCGGTGGGCGCCCGCCAGAGACACAACTCCGGCGCGGCGACCTCGAGGGACTCCCCCGACGAGGTGAGGACACCGAGGTCGATCGCGACCGCGGCGTCGTCGCCCACGTCGATGCGGGGGGATCCCGTGGCCGGCTGCCGACGGCTCCGGCCCGGGGTCGATGTCGTGGTCGGGGCCGAGAGCTCGACCTGGGAGCGCGCCGCCACCCACCCCGTCGGCGCCCACGCGGCACGACGTCGCGGGATGGCCGTCACGTCGAGGTGGCACTCGCCGGATCGCCCGGGGTCGGCCAGCACCGCAGCCGCGTCAGCCGGCAGTGGCACCTCGATCGAGGTCCTTGGTGCCCATGGGCCGACGGCCAGCTCACCGCCGTCGACGACAACACCGTCGACCCGTACCTCCCACCACAGGCGGAGGTCGGAGAGGTCGGTGAACCACCGACGGTTCGTGAGGACCAGCGCGTTGCCGTGCACCTCGATCGACAGCGGCTCGTTGAGTCGGGCGTACTCCTCGAGGAGCGGGTGCGGGACACGGTCGGGTGACACCAGCCCGTCGCAGCAGAAGTTGGCATCGTGGGGCCCCTCGCCGACGTCGCCGCCGTAGAGGAACCCGCCGCCGAGGCGACGCAGGCCGTGGTCGCACCATTCCCAGATGAACCCACCCTGCAGACCGTCGACGTCCTCGAACGCCGTCACGTAGTCGGCCAGGCCACCGGCGTTGCCCATCGCGTGGCTGAACTCGCACAGGATGAGCGGCCGTCGGCGGTCGAGGCCGTCGGACGCCCACTGCCGCAAACGTTCGACTGGCGTGTACATCGGGCAGACCAGATCGCTCACCGGGGCCTCGGCGTCGAGGTCGTGCATGAACGGGCCCTCGTAGTGGAGGGGACGGGACGGATCGGTACGTCGGATCCACGCCGCCGCGGCATCGTGCGCCGCGCCGTACCCGGCCTCGTTGCCGAGCGACCAGGCGATCACGCACGCGTGGTTGCGGTCGCGCAGCACCATGCGGGCGCAGCGTTCCAGGATCGCCCCGTGGTAGCGGACGTCGTGGCACAGCGACGCCTGACGGGCGTGGGTCTCGATGTCGGCCTCGTCGATCACGTACAGGCCGTACTCGTCGCACAGGTCGTAGAACAACGGATCGTTCGGGTAGTGGGCGCACCGGACGGCGTTGACATGGTGCTGCTTCATCAGCTCCAGATCGCGACGCATCGAGGCCTCGTCGATGGTCCGGCCCCGGTCGGGATCGAACTCGTGGCGATTGACCCCGACGATGATCACCGGTTCGCCGTTGATCAGCAGCTGGCGGTCCCGCACCTCGACCGATCGGAACCCGACGCGTTGGCAGCGCACGTCGATCACGTGGCCGAGCGGCGAGCGGAGCGTGACGACGGCCCGATAGAGCGTCGGGCGCTCGTGGTTCCACGGCTCGATACCGGGCACGTCGACCCGCGCCGAGACGACCGGCCCCTCCCAGAACATGCCGGAGAGCAACTCGGTGAGCATGCCCGCCGAATCCCCGCGGCCGTGTTCGAAGATCGGTACCGCCGCATGGTCGAGACCGGCGAGGCGCCGGGACCGGTCGGTCTCGACGCGCACGTCGACCGTCCATCCCTCGGCCGGGTGATCGCCGTCGAAGTCGACCTCGACGCGCACGTCGAGGGTGCCCGTCGTCCCGTCGGTTGCGAGCCCGGGCACCAGCGCCACGTCGCCGAGCGAGATCGGGGCGACCGAGACGAGCCGCACCGACCGGTGGAGACCCGGCATCCACCACTGGTCCTGGTCTTCCAACCAGGTCGAGGCCGACCATTGGTTGACGACCAACACCACCTCGTTCACCCCGGGGACCAGCCGCTCGGTCACGTCGAACGTCGACGCCAACCGGCTGTCGGTCCCCATGCCGACGGGCGAACCGTTGACCCACGCGGCGAGGAAGCTGTCGGCGCTACCGACCTCGAGCAGCACGCGCCGGCCCCGCCAGTCGCGGGGCACGCGGAACGTGCGCCGGTAGATACCGGTCGGGTTGTGCGCCGGTACCGCGGGCGGGTCGTGGTCGAACGGCATCACGACGTTCGTGTAGGCCGCCGTGCCGAACCGGTGCTCGGGCCCGCCCTGCAGCACCCAGGTGCCCGGTACCTCGATCTCGTCCCACCGGCCGGCGGCCTCGCCGACGACGTCGGCACCGGTGAGGCTCCGCACGGCAGCGTCGGCCCACTCGGGCGAGTCGACGAGCCGGAAGTCCCAGGTGCCGTCGAGCGACCGGACGAACGGGGACGCTTCACCGGCGCGCGCTGCCGCCGGATCGTCGAAGGGATCGAGCGGCGGACGCATTGGCAGGCGCCCCCGACCCGTCACCTCCGGTGTCGCCCAGGGGTGGATGCCTCCAGCGGTCACCGGTTCGTCACCGGACGTCGAGGGACAGGTGCAGCCTCGACACCAACTCCGGCGCGGTCACCTGACGTCCAGGAACAGGTTTTCGACACCCCGGACGAACGCGCCCGGCACGCGGTTGGGCGTGGTGCCCGGCGTGATCTCGAATGACTGCACCCGCCGCAGGAACTCCTCGAAGAACAGCTTGATCTCGAGGCGGGCCAGGCTCGACCCGA
>CALMLJ010000296.1 GCA_937868025.1 uncultured Acidimicrobiaceae bacterium | reverse complement strand
CGTTCAGTCGAGACCGTGCTCGACGGCGAAGCGGATCAGCTCCTCCCGCCGGTTGAGGTGCAGCTTGCCGAGGATGTTCCGCACGTGGTTCTCGACGGTCTTCTCGGCGATGAACAGGCTCGCCGAGATCTCCTTGTACTTGTGGCCGCGAGCCACGAGCTGGAGGACCTCCCGCTCCCGGTCGCTGAGCGGCGCGCCGGGGTTGGTATCGCGCGACAGGCGGCGGAACTCGCCGAGCACGAGTGCGGCGAGCGACGGCGAGAACACCGGTTCCCCGTGGGCGGCGCGCCAGAGTTGTTGCCGCAACTCCTCCATGGGCGTCGACTTCACGAGGTACCCGACGGCGCCGGCGGCGACGGCATCGAGGAGGTCGCGCTCGGCCTCCGACACGGTGAGGATGACGATGCGCGTCGTCGCGCCGCAGGCGCGGACCACGGCGACTCCGCCACCGCCGGGCATGTGCAGATCGCTGAGCACGAGATCGGGGGTGGTGGTCCCGATGACCTCGATGGCCTCGGTCGCGTCGCCTGCCTCGCCGACGATGACGAAGTTGTCGCCGAGGTCCGCCCGGATTCCCGATCGCCAGATCGGATGGTCGTCGGCGACGACGAGCCGAACCGGGCCGAGCGCGCTGGCAGTGGTGGGTGGCTCCGTTGGCTCGGTCATCGGCCCCACAATCGCACTTCGGCGCCCGAGCCCGGGCGCGAATCGACCTCGACCCGACCTCCGATCTCGCGCATCCGGGCGCGGATGGACCGGGCCAGACCGACGCCGTCGTCGGTGCTCTCGGGGTCGAAGCCGACACCGTCGTCCTTCACCGACACGAAGATCCCGTCGTCGTCCCGCTCCACGAAGACCGTCACGTTCGTGGCCCGTCCGTGCTTCGCAGCGTTGGTCAGCGCCTCGGTGACTGCACCGCGCATGGCGTCGATCAGCTCGGACCCGACGTGGCCCAGCTCGTCGGGGCAGACGACGGTGACCCGGGTGCCGAGTGACTGCTCGTGGCGGGCGGCGACGTCGCGCAGCGATGCCAGCAGGTCGACCGCCGGTTCGACGCCGAAGAGGTACGTCCGCAGGTCGAGCTCCTGGCGTCGGGCCAGGGTCGCGAGTTCGGGGTCGGTCGAGCGTCGCTGGACCACGGCGAGCGTCTGGAGCACGCCGTCGTGCAGGGTGCGGGCGACGTCCTCACGCTCGCGGGCGACGGCGAGGCTCGCCTCCATGTCGGCGAGGAGCGCGGCGTTGGCGGCCGACCGGCGAAGACGGGCGGCGACCCACCCGCACACTCCGCCGGCGAGCCCGTACAGGACGGCCGACGACACCACGGCCACGGCCGACACCCCGGGACCGCCGAAGAAGCCGGACGCGCCGCGGGCGACGCCGAGGGCGAGGCCCGACGCGATCCCGATCCGCGGTCCGAACACCAAGCCGGCGGTGAGCGGTCCGACGAGCGGCCACGCCGACCCGAGCGACTGGCTCTGGTCGCCGTCCTGGAACACGGCGCTGCCCACGAGCAGGCCGGCGCCGACTGCCAGCTCGACGAAGACGGTGGCGGGACGGATCGATGAGCCCGGCACCACGGCCCGCATCACCGATGCCGAGGCGGTGACGGCGAACGCCGCGCCGATGAGCAGCGCTGCGGGGAGCGGATGGCTCAGGTGGTCGCGTTCCACGACCGCCACGACGACCATCCAGATCCACGCCGTCCACCGGAACAGGATCACGCCGACCTCGAGACCCTGGTCGAGCCCGGCGAGGTCCGTCGGATCGACGAGCGGTGGTGGCACGTCGTCGAGTCTACGGATCGACCCCGGCGGTCCGGCGGCGACCGTCACTCCGACGAGATCGCTGCCAGGACGTCGAGGCGCCGCGCCCGTCGAGCCGAGGTCGCGGCGGCGACGACACCGGCGACGATGGCGATGAGCACGACCCCGGCGACCTGGCCGAGCGGCAGCACCACGGCCAGGCCGGGAGGCGCCGTGGGATCGCTGACGAGCGTGTCGGCGATGGCCCAGCCGAACAGCAGGCCGATCACCGCGCCCTCGAACGTGCCGAGCAGCGCCAGGATGACCGACTCCATCCGCACCATCCGCCCGACCTGACGGCGGGTGGTGCCGACGGCGCGCAGCATGCCGATCTCGCGGGTCCGCTCGTGGATCGACAGGCTCAGCGTGTTGGCGATCCCGAACAGCGCGATGAGCACCGTGAGGGCGAGCATGACCCCGAAGATCCCGAGGATGCTGTCGAGGGCCGACGTCTGCGCGTCGGCGTAGGACGACAGGTCCTGGACCTGGGTGCCGATCAGGATCGGGATGGCCTTGATGTCCCGGATGATCCTCGCCGTCGACGAGTTCGTCGACGTCTCGACGAGGATCTGACTCGGGCCGATCTCCGGCTGGTACTGCTCGGCGAACGAACTCGAGGTGAGCAGGTTCGATCCGATCACGTCGAGGTTGTCGAGCACGGCGACGATCCGGGGAGTGGCGATCGCTCCGTCGACGAACGCGACGGGGATGCGGTCGCCGACCCGGAGTCCGAACTCCTCGGCCTCGTCCTGCTCGACCGCGACCCCGTCGAGCCCGAGGCCGTCGAGCGAACCATCGGTCACCGTGAGCACGGCCTGGGACAACGCGTCGGGACTGACGGCGGCGAGGCTCTGGAGGTCGTCGAAGTACTTGGCCCTCAGGCTCGTCACGGTGCCGACCTTCACCACCCCGGACACGGCGGCGATCTCGGCTGCGGCGTCGCCGGCGATGGCGCCCCGGCCGAACGCGTCGCCGCTGACGATGACGTCGGCGGTGAGCGATCGTTCCGTGGTCTCGGCCACGACGGACTCGAGCGTTGCCGACATGACGAGCACGAACGTCACGATCGACACACCGATCATCAACGCCGCGGCCGTGGACGCGGTGCGTCGGGGGTTGCGCGTCGCGTTGGCCCGGGCGAGCCGGCCGGTCGTCCCGGCGACGAGCAGCGGCGCGCCGACCAGCCGGGCGATCGGCGCCGAGATGAGCGGTCCGAGCACCGCCACGGCGACGAATGCGACGGCCGTCGCCACCCCGACGGTGACGGCTGCGGTCGACCCCTCCTCGGTCACGCTCAGGCCGCGGACGAGCAGCGCGGCCGACGCGACCACGAACAGCGACCCGACGACGAGGCGTCCTCGGGACCGGTCGGACCGGTCGACGGCGATGTCGCGCAATGCTGCGATCGGCGGGATCCGGGCGGCACGGAGGGCCGGGAACAGCGCGCAGCCGAGCGCCATCGTGAGCCCGATGACGAACGAGGTGACGGCCACGGCGAACGTGACGACGATCGTGCTGGAGGGGAGGTCGAACCCGAACGCCGTGAACCCGGCGGACAGCCCCCGCGACAGCAGCGCGCCACCCGCCACGCCGGCGATGCCGGCGACGGCCCCGACCGCGGCTGCCTCGACGAGGACCGCCCCGACCACCTGTCGCCGGGCCGCGCCGACTGCCCGGAGCAGGGCGAGCTCACGCTGTCGCTGGGCGACGAGGATGGAGAACGTGTTGTAGATCACGAACGCGCCGACGAACAGCGACAGGCCGGCGAACCCGGTCAGCCCGTTCTGCAGGATGTCGAGGAACTCGCCGATCCGGCCCCGCAGGTCGGCGACGTACTCCTCGCCGGTGATGGTCTCGAGTTTGCGGGTGGGGGTGACGTCGGCGGCCACGACGGCGGCGACGCGGTCACGGAGGACGTCGGGTGAGACACCCGGATCGGCGAGAACGAGGAGCCGGCTCGCCTCGGCGGGGTCGGTCATGAACGAGGTCGCGACCGCCGTGGTGAACAACGCCCGACCGGCACCACCGCCCGAGGTCTCGCCGAGGGACACGGTGCCGACGAGGCGGTACGCGGCGACCGATGTCGGGGTGCGGATCGTGACGGCGTCGCCGACGCGGAGGTCGCCGGCCTCCGCGGTCGCTCGATCGAGCACGACCTCGTCGTCGGCCTGCGGTGCTCGGCCGCCCCGGGCGAGTGTGTACGGATCCATCGCCGGCACGGTGGGGTACTCCGAGGCCAGGAACGAGATACCGGGCCCGAGGGACACGGGCTGACCGTCGCGCCCGACGACCACGACGCCGCGACGGGTCTCGTGCACCGTCTGCACCGCGGCGACCCCGTCGACGGCCTCGACCTCGGTCGCGAGCGCCGCCGGCACGGTGCGCAGGTCGAAGGCCGCGCTCCCGCTGTCGTCGCCGCCCTCACGCCCGTCCGGCCCGTCGTCGCGGGGCGTGACCCGGACCACAACATCGATGCCGTTGCCGATGGTCGCGAACAACGAGTCGAACGAGGCCCTGGTCGTGTCGCCGAGGATCCTCACACCGGACATGAACGACACACCCAGCACGATCGCGATGAACGTGCCGACCAGGCGGCGGGCGTTGCCGCGCAGGCCGCGGAGTGCGACGCGGATCACCCGGCGAGGTGTCGGTCGAACCAGTCGAGCGACCGCTGCCACGCGAGCCGCGCCGAGGGTTCGTGGTACGAGCCGCGTTCGTCACAGTTGAAGCCGTGCGGGGCGTCGGGATAGCGGTGCAGCTCGAACTCGACGGCGCTGTGGCCGGCCGCGGCGCGGAGGTCTTCCACCTGCTCGACGGGGATGCCGGTGTCCTCGTCGCCGTAGTGCCCCTGCCACGGTGCTCGCAGCGCCGGAGCCAACTCGAGGAGAGGTGGCAGCCCGAAGCGGTTCGAGGCGATCCCCGATCCGTAGAAGGTGACGGCTGCGCCCAGCTCGAACACGGTTGCAGCCCACAGCGCGATGGTGCCGCCCATGCAGAAGCCGATGACCCCGCGGCGGTCCGGGTCGATGCCGGCGTCGTCGAGCACCCCGAGCGCGGCGCCGAGGTCGTTCGCCAGGCCGTCGGGATCGAGCGCCATGAAGTGCGGTGCCACCTGGTCGAACTCGTCGTAGCCGAGCACCGGTGAGCCGGTGCGGTGGTAGAGCGCCGGGGCGACCGCCAACCATCCGGCCTCGGCGAGGCGAGCGCAGATGTTGTGGAGGTGGGGGGTGAGGCCGAACGCTTCCTGGACGACAACGAGGCCGCCCTTCGGCGCGCCGGCCGGTTCGGCGACGATCAGGTCCATCGGGCCGTCGGGAGTGGCGAGGGTACGCATCGGGGCAGCCTGGCACGTCGCCGGCGAGGGGTGC
>CALMLJ010000295.1 GCA_937868025.1 uncultured Acidimicrobiaceae bacterium | reverse complement strand
ACGACTCGGTGGTGGTCTCCGCGACCAGCGGATCGGCCAATTCGTTCAGCGCCGGGGGCATCGACATCCGACGGTTCCTCGTCGACGGGACGCCGGTGACGACCGGCGGCTTCGGCCCTACTGGACGAATGCGCTCGAACGGGACGCAGCGCACGACCGTCGCTGGCTCGCACATCGTGACTGCAGGACTCAACGCCGACGCCGGGGTCGACTCGACGGAGGGCTTTGTCCTCGCTGCACGCTCCGACGGCGCCGCCGAAACGTCGTTCCCCAAACCGAGCGACGACGGCCGGGCCGACTTCGCCTCGAACTTCTCGGTGATCCACTACCCCGTTGTGTCGGGTCAGCGGGCGTTCGTGGCATCGCTGAGCATCACCGGGGTCGTGGAGATCCGGAAGTTCTCGGGCACACTCTCCTGACGTTTCCGATCACAGTTCCCCACTCGTTCCGATCCCGTTCGACGCTGCGCGCCGGCCACCGGCTCGCGCCGCGAACATCGGGCGTTGTCCTGCTCGCAGCGCTCGTCGCCATCGCCGCAGGTTGCACCGACGCGGACTCGTCGGCCCCCAATAACGCCGGGGCGTCGGTGTCCACCACCGTCGTCCGTGCAACCACGTCGGTCCCGCCGCCGCCAGCGGCACCAGTCGACCTCCCCGGCGGACTGCCGGTCTCGGGGCCCATCTCCGGGCCCGTCCGAATCGGGCCACCGGCCGGGAGCGCGCTCGACGGGATCGATCGCGACGCCGGTGTGAGTGTGCGGCTCCGCGACGGCTCGACCCTCTGGCTGTTCGGGGACACGGCGAGGGCAGCGGACAACGGGTCGCTCGAGTACTTCGAGATCGGCACCGCGGCCTGGGCGGCGCCGGGCGCGCCGACCGTCACGAACGACGTCGCGGTCGGGGGCCAACCCGTTGCGTTCGCGACGCCGCAGGCCGGCTTCCCGCCGTGCCCGGGCTCGGCCCCGACTCCCGGCATGTGGCCGTCGTCCGCCGTCGTCCAACCGCAAGGCGACGTCGACCGCGTCATCGTCTGGATGGAGAACATCTGCCTCGGTTCGAGCATCCACGGAGCGGCACGGGGCATGGCCGTTGCCGAGTGGATCTACGACCCGGCGCATCCACCGACCAACGCTCCGATCCAGGGGCGCATCCTCAACCAGACGCTCTTCCCACAACGCTCGTTCGGGCTCGCCTCGCTGGTCGACGACGACGGGCGGGCGATCGTCTACACCTGCCAGGCACCCGAGCAGGGGGGCATGCCCGAGCAGTACGGGCCGTGCCATGCGGCGAAGGTCGACCTCGACCGGGTGGCCGATCCGACCGCGTACGCGACGTGGACCGGCCAGGACTTCACCGGCACCGTGCTGAGCTCGATGCCCCTGTCGTTCGAACCCGGCAACATCGCCGCTCCGTATCCCGCCGGCTCGTTCTCGGTCACGAAGGATCCCCATCTCGGCCGGTACGTCATGGTGTACAGCCCGTGGCCGGGCTACAGCGACTCGCTCGTGATCCGCACGGCCACCGCACCCACTGGGCCATGGAGCGCTCCGACGGTCGTGCCGCTCCCGAACTGCTCCGACGCAGTCGGGCAGGTCACGTTCTGGTGCTACGCCGCCTCGGCGCAGCCCATCTTCAGCGAGCCCGGCAAGCTCGGCGTCGGGTACTACGACCGCAGCGTGTCGACCGGACCGGTGCGAGGGTCGTACCTCGTGGCAACGGTCCCCTACGACGCCGCCGTACCCGCCGGGGGCTGAACTCCTGACTCACCGGCCGCGGCGCTGAGTGGCGCCGTCGATTCGTCGGGCCGCGAGGCGACGATCAGCTCCAGCATGCGAATGGGCCGCGAGACGGTCGGCACCTCGACGACATCGGGGACGGTGCGGGTCGAGCCGGCACCGTGCTCGGACAACTTGCGGGCGGTCGTGACGACACGGAGGTCGAGCGAGCCGACGGAGCGGTTGAACGCGTTGACGGTTCGATCGAGCTGGCTGCCGACTGCGGCGAAGTGCTCGGCGAAGATGGCGATGCGCTCGTGCAGCTCGATGCCGAGTTGCTGGATCTCGGCGGCGGCGCGCTCGGCCTGGTGCTCCCGCCAGCCCAACGCGATGCCACGGAGCAGCGGGACGAGCGACGACGGCGTGACGAGGTGGACGCCCTTGGCCGCCGCAGCCTCGAAGAGCGTCGGGTCCGCGTCGAGCGCGGCGGCGAGGAACGGCTCGCCCGGAAGGAACAGCAGCACCATGTCGACCGAGCCCTCGACCTTGGCCGCGTAGTCACGCTGCGCCAACGCCGCGACATGGCCGGCGACGGCCTTGGCGTGCTCGACCTGGAGCCGCCGCTCGATGGCGGGGTCGCCGGCATTGGCGGCGTCGAGGTACCGGTCGAGGGGCACTTTGGCGTCGATAACGACACAACGTCCGTTGGGGAGCGGCACGACGACATCGGGTCGCGAGCGGGACTCGCCGTCGGTCACGCCTCGCTGCTCGATGAAGTCAGCGTGGCGGTCGAGCCCCGCCATCTCGAGCACCCGGCGAAGCTGCACCTCGCCCCACGCGCCGCGCACGCGGTTGTCGCGCATTGCAGCCGCGAGCTTGGCCGTCTCGGCCTGGGTGGCCCGATGGGCGACCGACAGGTCGCCGACAATCGCCCGCAGCGCGCTGGTCGCGTCGTTGCGCTCCCGTTCGAGGGCGACCAGACGCTCCGACAACGCACGGAGGCCGTCGCCGACCGCCTTGCTGTGGCTCGTGAGGACCGAATCGGTCGTCTGGTGGAGGGCGCCGTACTTCGCCTCGGCGAGCTGCACGAGTTGGGCGCTCTGCGCCGCAAGGGCCTCCTGGGAGAGCGAACGAAACGCATCGAGCATCTGGTCGTCGGTGGCGGCCGCGGCCTCGACGCGGGCGATGTGCTCGCGCAGCAGCGCCTCGCGTTCGGCCTGACGATTGGCCCGATCGACGTGGAACTCCTCGCGCCGGGCACTCTCGCGAGCAGCATCGGCGAGGGCCGAGCGGGCCTGGACGGCGAGCCAGATTCCGCCGGCAGAACCGAGGAGCAGACCGATGAGCAAGAAGGCGATGTCCATGGAGCGGACCGTAACGGCGACCACTGACAGCGAGATGAGGAGCCCGTTGCGTGGCGGGCCGCCGAACCCCACGCCCGTGCGAACGTGGTCGATCAGAAGGGCGACTCATCGCTCGCCGGGTCGACCAGACTCGACGGCTCGGCCCGCGGTCGCACCGACGCGAGGGGCACCGACGGCACGTGGATCCAGCCCTCGAGCACTGCGCAGTGGTGGTCCTCGACCGACTCCGGCGGGAAGGTCTGGTGGGTGCGGGCGGCGACGGCGTTGAGCGCCGAGAGCAACGCGTCGAGGGTGTGGTCGGAGTCGATGCAGGCCGACCGCACCCGGTCGAGATCGAGCCACGTGCTGCAATCGTCGACGATGCCGGCGAGGATCGCCTTCCGGACGCGGCCCGCCTCGGCCGACTGCCCCTTGTAGCCGCGCTCGGGCAGGTGCCACGCCCGGAGGGCCGCCGCGGGATACACCTCGACCAGGCGGCCGCTGCCGTCACGCGGCGCGGCGCCACCCCACCGCTCGGCCCAGTCCCGCTGCAACAACGCGCACCGCATGGCGACGTGCCCGAGGAGGTCAGCCGACGCCGACATCGGCTGACCACGTCCGTGGTCGCGCACCACGTTGTCGGTGTGGCGATGGGTCAGCGAGCGACGGTCCTTCGTGCCGGGCCAGGGCTCGCGGTCCTCATGGGCCCGGACGGCCTGAACGAACGCGATGGGCCACCCGAGCGGCGCGTCCACCCCGATGAGATCGACGTGGCCGCCGAGCTCGACGAGGTGTTCGTCGGTGGCGACCTCCGGCGGGAGGTCGGCCCGCCAACGACCGGGTTCGACCGGATCGAGCACCACCACACCGGTGTTCCGGGGCTGAGCGGCCAGATCGATCCCGAGGATGCGCACACCGTGAACCTACGCCGGATCGTCGACGGCGTCCGTCGGGGCGCCGGCACATGGGGCGGTACCATCGCGGCACGAACGAGGGGGCGTCGATGAGCAGCACAATCATCCGAGGTGGCACGGTCTTCGACGGTACGGGTTCCGACGGCCGCCGCGCCGACGTGCTCATCGAGAACGGTCTCGTCGCGCGTATCGACCACAACATCGAGGTCGGGCCCGACGTCGAGGTGGTCGACGCCGACGGGTGCTGGGTCACCCCCGGCTTCATCGACCTGCACACCCACTACGACGCCGAGCTCGAGATCGACCCGTCGCTCGTCGAATCGGTCCGACACGGCATCACCACCGTCCTCGTCGGATCGTGTGGCCTGTCGTTCGCCGTCGGCGAACCCGAGGACCTGGCCGACATGTTCTGCCGGGTCGAGGGGGTGCCCCGCGCCGAGGTGCTCCCGCTCCTCGAACAGGTGCAGGACTGGGATTCGCCCAAGGGCTACCTCGACCACCTGGAACGTCTTCCGCTCGGCCCGAACGTCATCTCGTTCCTCGGCCACTCCGCGATCCGCGCGCACG
>CALMLJ010000294.1 GCA_937868025.1 uncultured Acidimicrobiaceae bacterium | reverse complement strand
GCCCTCGGCGGTGGACTGCTCGCGTGTGCCGCGATGCGGCGGGACCGGCTCGCCGGTGCCGCCGGGGTTGCCGCCGGCGCGGCGGCGTCGGTCGCGTGGTGGATCGACGGGCGACTGCACACTGCAGTCGTGGGAGCGACCCATCCGCCCTTCCGGATCGCGACCGCGGCCGACCAGACGTGGCTCGCGGCGCGGTGGGACGGGGCGTGGGCGTCGCTCCTCCGTCCCCAGCTCCAGGCGACCACCACGGCCGGGACGATCTTCCTGGGGGTGGCGCTCGCCGGAGCGCTGGCTGCGTTGTACGTGCGGACCAAGCCCACCGAAGTTCGTCTGGTCCGGGGGCTGGCGGGAATCGCCGGCGTCGCGGCGATCGCTGCGCTGGCGTTCCGCGTCGCCCCCGTACCCGGCCTCTTGGTCGCTTTCCCGATCCTGCCGATCGGTCTGCTGGTGGCGACGAGGTCGACCTTCGAGTCGGTGACGGCCCGCATCGTCGGGGTGACCGCGTTCCTCTTCTCCGGCGCTGTCGTGGCCACCCAGTACGCCGTCGGCGGCTCGATGGAGTGGGGCGGCAGGTTCTTCCACCTGGCCCTTCCGGCGCTGGTACCGGTCCTGCTCCTCGCGCTCGACGGGGCGAGGACGCGCCTCGACCCGACCACGCGACGCATCACCGGTACTGCGATCGTCGCGGTGTCGGCCGTACTGGTCGTGTTCGCCGTGGGGTCGGTGGCGCGGCTCCAGTCACAGAGCGGCGACCTCACCCGAGCCGTCAACGACCTCGCCGACGGTCGCGTCGTCGTCACGAACTTCGAGTCACTCGGCCGGTTCACGTGGAAGGACGCGGTGCACGGCCGGTTCCTGGCAGTCCCCGAGTCCGACGATCTCGCCATCGTCGCCCGACGCCTCGCCGACGAGGACATCGACGAGTTCGTGTTCGCCGCGCCCTACCGCCAGGAGACCGACCGCGCCCGCCTCGACGGGTACGAGCCGGGACGCACGGTCGAGGTCGGGGAGTGGCAGCTGACGATCATGGAGCGGTCCGCGCAATAGCCTCAGGCGATGCGTCGCTATCTGTTCCTCGTCCTCGTCGCGCCCCTGCTCATGTCCGCGTGCGGTGGCGACCCCGTCGAGAACGCCGCCCCAGGCACCACCGCATCGCTCGCGCCTGCCACCACGGCTCCGGTCACCGTCACGACCATCGACGACGGGCCCGAGCCCGAGCCGGCGCAGGCCGCCTGTGAGCTCCTCGCCGCAGCGTTGGGTCCCGAAGCCGACACGGCAGGATTCCTGGCGACCTCCGCGTCCAACTGCTCCAGCGGGTCGGCAGGAGCGGCGGGCACGGTGACCCTCGACATCGTGAGCGACGTCGACTCGTCGGCGTACGAGATGGCACTCGCCTCGCCCGATGCCGGCGATCCGCTCACGGCGGACGGCGTGGGGGAGATGGCGGCCACCACGTCGAGCGACGGTGTGGGGCGGGTCGTCGCCTACGGCGGGGGTCGCCTCGTGACGATCAGCGGCATCGGGGTCGACCGCGACCGCCTCATCGCAGTCGCGTCGGCGGTGTTCGCCAACCTGTGACATCCGGCGAACAGATGTTCGTCCAGCCTCTGCTAGGCTCCCGCGAGTGGCCGACAAGATCGTCATCCGTGGCGCCAAAGAGCACAACCTCAAGAACGTCTCCCTGGAGCTTCCCCGCGACAAGCTGATCGTCTTCTGCGGTCTGTCCGGGTCGGGCAAGAGCTCGCTGGCGTTCGACACCATCTACGCCGAGGGCCAGCGCCGCTACGTCGAGTCGCTGTCCTCGTACGCCCGTCAGTTCCTGGGTCAGATGGACAAACCCGACGTCGAGATCATCGAGGGCCTGTCCCCGGCCATCTCGATCGACCAGAAGTCGGCGTCGCGCAACCCCCGGTCGACGGTCGGCACCGTCACCGAGGTCTACGACTACCTCCGGCTGCTCTACGCCCGCATCGGCACCCCCCACGACCCCGAGACGGGCGAGGCGCTCGTCAAGCAGACGCCCCAGCAGATCGTCGACAAGGTGCTGGCCCTGCCCCATGGCACCCGGTTCCAGGTGCTCGCGCCCGTCGTGCGGGGCCGCAAGGGCACCTACGAGAAGCTGTTCACCGACTTCGCCAAGCAGGGCTTCGCCCGGGTGCGCGTCGACGGCACGGTGCACGAGCTGGCCGACATCACCGGCGACACGCCGCTCGAACTGGCCCGCTACGAGACCCACGACATCGACGTCATCGTCGATCGTCTGGTGCTCCGCGACGACCTCGACCGTCGCCTCACCGAGTCGATGGAAACGGCGCTGGTCCTCGGCGAGGGCGTCGCCCAGATCGAGCTCCTCCCGAAGGATGCGGACCCGGAGATCCTCACGTTCTCCGAGAAGCTGTCGCGCCCGTCCGACGGCAAGAGCTTCGACGAACTGGCCCCCCGCAACTTCTCGTTCAACTCGCCCTACGGCTACTGCCCGGCCTGCCAGGGCCTCGGCATGACCTTCGAGGTCGATCCCGAACTGGTCGTCCCGAACGGTGAGCTGTCGATCGCCGAGGGCGCCATCGCCCCGTGGGCCGGTGGCCACGCCAAGTACTTCCACCGGCTGTTGGAGTCGACGTGCGAGCAGTACGACGTCGATCCGAACGTGCCGTGGGAGCAGCTCAGCGCGGCCGAGCAGAAGCTCATGTTGTACGGGGTCAACGACAAGGATCGTGTCGAGGTCAAGTTCCGCAACCGCTACGGGCGGACCCGCAGCTACTCGGCGAAATACGAAGGTGTCATCCCCTACATCTCCCGTCGGCACTCCGAGGCCGAGACCGACTCCAGTCGCGAGGCGGCGGAGGGGTACATGCGTGAGGTGCCGTGCCACACCTGCAAGGGGGCTCGACTCAACCCGTACACGCTCGCCGTGACGGTGGCCGGCCACAACATCTTCGAGCTGTGCAGCCTGCCGATCGGCGAGGCGGCCGACGTGATCCGCACCCTCGACCTCGACGCCCGCGAGATGCAGATCGCCGAACGGGTGCTCAAGGAGATCGACACCCGGCTCAAGTTCCTGTCCGATGTCGGGCTGCACTACCTCAACCTGCACCGTGGCGCCGCCACGCTGTCGGGCGGCGAGGCCCAGCGCATCCGACTCGCGAGCCAGATCGGCTCCGGGCTCGTCGGTGTGCTCTACGTCCTGGACGAGCCGTCGATCGGACTGCACCAGCGCGACAACCACAAGCTCATCGAGACGTTGCAGTACCTCCGCGACA
>CALMLJ010000293.1 GCA_937868025.1 uncultured Acidimicrobiaceae bacterium | reverse complement strand
ATCAGGCGGTTGACGACCTCGGGCTGCTCGAGCTGGAGGAAGTGGCCGGCGTCGTCGACCATCACGGCACGGCTGCCCGGAACGGTCAGCACCTCGCCGGCACCTTCGGCCGCCCACGGCGCCATGCAGCCGTCGTTGCGGCCGTGCAGGTAGAGGAGCGGTTTGGTCGGGATGCTGAGCGTACCGTTCTGGGCGTCGGCCAGCGCCGGGTCCTGCAGTTCGAACTGGAGGGTCTGGCGGTAGTAGCCGAGCGCCGCGCTCAGGTGCTCGGGCGTCGCCATCGATGCGATGAAGTGGTCGACGTCGATGACCTCGTCGTAGCCCGGCGACCAGTCGCGCCACAGCTTGGTGATGAACTCGTACTCGTTCATGGCGACGGCGATGTCGGCGAACGGCGTGAGCTGGAAGAAGATGTACCAGCTCAGCTTCAGCTGCTCGTAGGTGAAGATGCTGGCGCCGACGATCGGACCAGGAGGCACGGCGCCGGTGACCACCTTGCGCCAGCGATCGGGCTCGAGCGTCGCCGCCGCGTAGGCGCCCATCGCCCCGTAGTCGTGGCCGATGATGACGGCGTCGCCGTCGCCACCGAGGGCCTCGTGGAGCGCGTTGGCGTCGACCCCGAGGACGCCGGCCTGGTACCGACCGTCGGCCGCCAGCGATGTCGGCGCATAGCCGCGGTTGAACGGGGCGACGGCCCGGTAGCCGGCTGCGGCGAGCTCGGGCAGCAGGTAGCGCCACGTGTACGCCGTGTCGGGGTAGCCGTGCATGCAGAGGGCGAGGGGGCCCTCGCCCTGCTCGAAGTAGGCGAAGTCGATGTCGTTGGCGCTGACGCGGCCTTCGGTCCATGAAGTCATGGCCGGGACACTAGGGCCGCGGGGGAGGGTCAGTCCTGGAAGAGCGGCGTGAACTGCAGTTCGTGCGCGCCCATCTCGACGTCGCTCGCGTGGTACAGCGTCTCCGACGAGTAGACGTCGATCTCGAGGTCGTTGTGGATCATCCATTCGTAGACGGCGTCGCCCCAGCGCTCCTCCCGGAGTGCCGCCCTCAACGTGTCACGGAACCCCTCGCTGAGCTGATCGCCCGGCGTCGAGGCGATCATCTTGAGCGCGAGGACCCAGTTGAGGGTGTCCTGATCCTCTGCCATGTAGACCTCGGGGAGTTCTCCCCGGACGATGGCGATCGCGATGAGCTCGCTCATCGCGTCGTCGAGGTCGTTGGCTGATCCTGCGGCCAGAAGCCCGCCTTCGGTCCGGCGGTCGGCCCACCGGTGGCGTACACGCGCAGCCGCGCCATGCCGTCGGTCGACAACATGTCGATGGCGTCGTAGAACGCGTCGGGGCCGGCGAGGCGAAGCGCAGCGTCGCCCTCGCTCCCGCGTCGCGGCAGGTTGGTCGTCAGGAACACGAGCGGGATGCGGGTCTGATCGTCGGACTCGACGGTCTGTGGGCCGATGTACGACCGAAGGGCGTACGCCCGACCGAGTGTCTTCCAGACGGTGTCGGTACGGAGCAACCCGCCGCGGTGGCTGGTGAACGCGCCGCTGACATCGAAGAACCACTCACGGCCGAGCTGGTCGAACGCCTTGAGGTTCATCAGGACCCCGGTGCGACCGACCTTCTTGTTGACCTCGGAGATCTCGAAGCCCGCCTCGGCGAGCACATCGGCCGCGAGCTTCTGGGCTGCCTTGCCCTCGGCGGTCGCTCGCTGCTGGAAGTCGAGGTCTTCGGCGGCAGGTGGGGTCGACGGCGGCGTCGACCGGCCGCGCTTGGGTGGCGGTTCGCTCGCCGGTTCGTCGAGTTGGGCGATGCGCCGTTGCGCGATCTCGACATAGGACGGATCGAGGTCGTAGCCGGCAAAGCGTCGCCCGCTTCGTGCGGCAGCGACGGCGGTCGACCCGCTGCCGAGAAAGGGGTCGAGAACGAGGTCGTTCTCGTAGGTGAACAGGTTGATGAGTCGGAGGGGCAGTTCCTCGGGGAACGGTGCGGGATGATCGACGCGCCGCGCGCTCTCGGGGTCGATCTCCCACACGTCGAGCGTCGCGAAGAGGAAGTCGTCGGTGAGTTGGGTGTTCCGGTGCGGCAGGCCGGCCGCCGCTCGATCCTTGTTGTCCATCGCCCGGTCGAGTTGCCCCTTGCTCGCCACGATCACGCGTTCGGTCGTGTCTCGCAGGACGGGGTTGGCGGCGCTGCGATACGAGCCCCACGCGCAGTTGCCGTTGGACCCCTTGCTCTTCTGCCAGATGATCTCGCCGCGGAGGAGGAAGCCGAGTTGGTCCTGGAGGATGTGGATGACATCGGCCGACAGGCTGCGGTACGGCTTGCGGCCCAGGTTGGCCACGTTCACGGCGATGCGGCCACCCGGCTCGAGCACCCGTCGGCACTCCTCGAACACGTCGTGGAGCATCTGGAGGTACTCGAGGTACGACGCCGGCACGCCCTCACGCTCGTACTCGGTCTCGTACTGCTTGCCGGCGAAGTAGGGCGGTGACGTCACGACGAGTGCCACCGACCGGTCGTCGAGCTGGTGCATGTCGGTCGAGTCGCCGCAGAACAGGCCACTCGGTGCACTCGGGTTCGGGACGAAGTCCTTGTCCCGCACGATCTTCGGCGAGTCGAATCGCTCGTAGAACCCCGATGCGTCGTGGCTCTCGCGTTTGCCAACTCCGAAGTCGGAGGTGCTGGTTCCCTTGCGTCGAGCCATGGGATGCGAGGCTAGTCGTGGCCCCTGACAGTCTCGTAGTGCCGGTTCGGCTCGGCGCGGACGGGTACCCAGGTGAACATGGGCGATACCCCCATGAAATAGGTCACAACGGCTGTCTCGACAGAACGTGAACGACGTAAGGTGACCAAATTGCGTTGGGGGTGCAGCACCAAGGGGGGCGTGCGCTGAGGGTCCAGTTCTACGGAGTACGCGGTTCGACACCGTGCTCGTGCGAGTCGAACCAGCGCATCGGTGGCAACACCGCGTGCGTCGTCGTCACCGGCGACGGGTTCGATCCGATCGTCCTCGATCTGGGCACGGGCCTTCGCTTCTGGGGCGCCGACGTGTGCGCCGCCGCGCCCACGAACTTCACCGCTACGGCGTTGGTCAGCCACCTGCACTGGGACCACGTGCAGGGTCTGCCCTTCTTCCCGCCGCTCCACCGTCCCGAAGCGAAGCTCCACATCGTGGGCCCCTCCCAGGAGGACCAGACGCTCGAAGCAGCGTTCGATCTGTTCCTCTGCCCGCCGTACTTCCCAGTGACGTTGGGCCAGCTGGCCGGCACGGTCACGTTCGAGGAAGCGACGAAGGACCCGATCGAGCTGGGCGCCGCCACGGTGTTGTGCCGTGACGTTCCCCACATCGGGCCCACCCTCGGGTTCCGCATCACCGCCGGTGGCCGGTCCATCGCGTACGTGAGCGACCACCAGCAGCCCGGGTGCCAGTCCACCTCGGTCGCCGACTCGGTGCTCGAGCTGTGCGACGGCGTCGACCTCTTGATCCACGACGCGCAGTACACCGATCCCGAGTTCGCCCAGAAGTTCGACTGGGGTCACTGCACCACCGAGTACGCCGTCGAGGTGGCCGCGCAGTGTGGAGCGAAGCGCCTGGCGCTGTACCACCACGACCCGTCCCACGACGACGACATGGTGGCGGCGCTCGCCGAGGGTGCGGCAGCGGCCTCGCGCCTGCGTCACGGCGCCGAGGTGTTCGCCGCCTCGGAAGGCCTCGTCGTCAACCTGTAGGTTCACCCCGACACGAACGACGGGGGACCGGCGGCATCGCCGTCGGCGAAAGGACTGCGAATGGGACGGTGGACTCGCGAGGAGCTCGAGAACGCGTTCGACGCCTACAAGGCGGCGGCGCTCAAGGGCGGTACGACGGGGGACTGGACGGAGTGGGCGAACTGCTTCACCGAGGACTGCACCTACAAGGAGCACCTCTACGGCGAGATCGGCGGTCGCGCCGCGGTGCTGGCGTGGATCACCGAGGTGTGCGCCAACACCTACCCCGGCAACGAGATGCCGCACTTCCCGATCGAATGGCACATCATCGACGAGGAGCGCGGGTGGATCGTGTGCCAGGTGTGGAACCGCATGCGCGATCCCGGTGACGGCAGCATCCACCAGGAGTACAACTTCACGCTCCTCAAGTACGCGGGCAGCCATCAGTTCTCCTACGAGGAGGACATCTACAACCCCGCCGCGTTCGGCACGATGCTGGCCGGCTGGGAAGCCCGCCGCGACAAGATCGCGGCGAAGCAGGCGGCCAAGGCGGAGTCAGCGGACGGGTAACGTCGCACCGTTCCGTCATTCCGAGCAGGGGGATCCAGTGTCCGACGAAGTCATCGCCATCGATTCCGCCGAGTTCCGCAAGGTCCTCGGCCACTTCCCGACGGGGGTGACGGTGGTGGCCGCGGTCACCGACGGCAAGCCCGCCGGTCTCGCCGTCGGCTCCTTCTTTTCGGTCTCCCTCGACCCGCCCCTCGTCGGGTTCTGCGTCGGCAAGGCGTCGAGTTCGTGGGCGACGATCAAGGGCGCCGGCCACTTCGTGGTGAACGTGTTGTCCGATGCGCAGGGCCCGGTGTCGGGCCAGTTCTCGTCGAAGATGGCCGACAAGTTCGAGGGCCTCGACTGGACCCCGGCGGTCGCGACCGGCGGCCCCCGGCTCGACGGCTGTCTCGCCCACATCGATTGCACGCTCGAGAACGTCTACGACGGCGGCGACCACGACATCGTCATCGGGCGGGTGCAGGGTCTCGGCCTCGACCGCGACGAGGACGGCCCGCTGCTGTTCTTCAAGGGCAGCTACGGCAAGCTCGCCCCCCTCGACTGACATGCCCATCTACGCGCTGGGCGACCAGGTCCCCGAGATCCATCCCGACGCCTACGTCCACCCCGACGCGGTCGTCATCGGGTCCGTCGTCATCGGCGCGTACTCGTCGGTCTGGCCGACCGCGGTACTCCGTGGCGACGACGGGTTCATCTACGTGGGGGAGCGCACGTCGGTGCAGGACGGCACGATCGTCCACACGACGTGGAACCACCCCACGACGATCGGCAACAGCTGCACGATCGGCCACAACGTGCACCTCGAGGGCTGCACGATCGAGGACCGCGCCCTCGTCGGCAGCGGCTCGGTCGTGCTGCACGAGGTGATCGTCGGCGCCGAGGCGATCGTCGGTGCCAACGCCATGGTGCCCAACCGCAAGGTGATCCCGCCGCTCGCCATGGCGCTCGGTGTGCCGGTCACGATCAAGGAGCATGCCGTGACGCCGGGGTGGTTCGATCTGGGTGTGCAGTCCTACGTCGACCGCGCCCAGCGCTACAA
>CALMLJ010000292.1 GCA_937868025.1 uncultured Acidimicrobiaceae bacterium | reverse complement strand
TGCCTCGGTGACGCCGGTGTCGATTTCCGAGCCGTCGGCGGCGAGCCATGCGAATGTGACCTGGCCGACGCCGCCTGGCACGTTCGCTTGGAAGAACCTCGCGTCTGGTGCCCCGGCGAAGGCGACGGTGTCGACGATCACTGGCGGGTTGCCGGCGGTGGTGATGCGGACCTGCATGGCTTCGGTGGGGGCTGCGCCCGCGACGACGAGTTCTCCGTCGACGTTCGGGTTCTGTCGAACGACGACAGGGGAGCTGCCGTCGATGTAGTCGACGCCGACCTGGAGCTTGCCGCCGATCCGCGTGTAGACCAGGCCGTCGGCGTTGTTGTCGCTGGTGTCCCAGGGGCGGGCGAGTGGGGTGACTACGACGACGTACGGGATCGTGGCGGGTCCGCTGACCCGGCGGACTCCCTCAGCGATCGTGGAGAGCTGATCGGCCATCTGGTCGGGAACGGCGACCCACACCAGCAGGCCGGGCTGTTCCTGCCACACCGCGTAGGTTCGATCGGCATAGTGGTATTGGATCCCGTCGTGACCACGCACGGCCAACGGTGTTGGCGCGATGGACCCGGTGGGGCCACTGCCCCAGATGTTGGCGTAGTCGCTGGGAGCGATGCCGGTGTAGGTGGTCCCGATCTCGATTCCGATCGTCCTCGGCGTGATGTCGCCCGGGACGGTGGAGGGCGCTGGAACGTTGGTCGGGTAGCTCACCGGTCCGACGCCTGCGATGCCTTCGATGCGCTGGCATGCGCTGCCGTCGGCGGTGAGTTCGACGCAGCGGTTGATGCCGAACTGGTCGAGCATCTCCTGATCCACCACGGGGGTGCCGAGCGACTCTGGTCCGACGTAGAAGTCGGTAGCACCGGCAACGACCGGGAGTCGGTCGACCGGGGTGCAGTCGGTGCCGAAGCAGGGGACGGATGACCCTGTCGGGGGTGCCAGAACGGTCGAAACGACCGCCGCCGACGACCCCTGCTGGGACGGCAACGATGGTGTCGCACTGCCAGTTTCCGCTGCGGAAGAGCTTTCGGAGGCTGGACGACCTGTGGCTGCCCACACGCCTGCGCCGCCGGCGACGAGCAGTGCCGCGGCGGCGACACCGACCAGTCGTGCCCGACCCGTGGTGCGAGTGGAGGTCAGCGGCGTGACGGTCGCAAGAGTCCACTCCTCCTGGGGTTCGTCGGCGAACTCATTGGCGGCGAGGGTGTCGCCGTCAGCGAGGTGGGGGATGACGGCGTGACAGGCGGTACGGAGCCGCTGCTCGAGTCGATCGTCAGTGTCCTGGTCGATGGTCATTGGGGGATCTCCTTCTTCAAATGCTTCAGGGCACGATGCAATGTGGACTTCACGGTTCCGACGGGCCAACCGAGCGAGGCGGCGATGTCGGCTTCGGACCAGTCGAGCCAGAAGCGCAGCACCACCACGGCCCGCTCGCGTGCCGGCAACCGAGTGACGGCACTCCAGGTCTCATCGATCTCCGGGTTCACTGCGACCGGGGCCACCGGGACCACGTACCGGGCAACGGTCCGGCGCCGGCGGATCACCGAGATCGCGTGATTCACAACGGACCGGTGCAGGTAGCCGACCGGGTCGGACACGTCGCTGGCGCGATGCTGCAATCCGGCGAACGCTTCCTGCACGACCTCCTCGGCGACCGATCGGTCGAGTGTGATCGCCGTAGCGAGGTTCACCAACC
>CALMLJ010000291.1 GCA_937868025.1 uncultured Acidimicrobiaceae bacterium | reverse complement strand
CCTGCTCGGCCACTCGATGGGCGGGCGGACGGCGATGCGCGTCGCCGGCGAGGCGAACGTGGCGGGAGTCGTCGCACTGGCCCCGTGGTTCCCACCCGGCGAACCACTGGGCGACGTCGCCCGACGTCGGCTGATCATCGCCCACGGGACCAACGACCGCACGACCGACCCCAAGGCGTCGCGTCGCTACGCCGCCGACGCCGAACGCGCCGGTGCCGACGTCCGGTTCGTCGAGGTGCCGGGCGAGGGTCACGCGCTGCTGCGACGACCGGGATGGTGGAACCGGTTCGCCGCCGAGAGCGTGCTCGACGTGCTGGGCCGACCGGCGACCTAACCCGCGAGCTTCTGCATCTGCTCGTTGAACTCGCCCATGTCGAAGTAGTCGCGCCACAGCGTGACCTGACCGGCGTCGTTCACCTCGAAGATGCCGGCGACCTTGAGGTCCATCCATGCATCGCCGACGCGGAACCGGTCGGTGCGTTCGTTCATCACCACGTTGCCGGTGACGGTCTGACGATGGATCACGAACTGCACCTCGTCGACGTTGCCGGCCATCACACCCAGGAAGGCGCGCATTGCGTCGGGCCCGATGTTCTTGCCGATCGGCACGTTGTCGTACTCGATGTCGTCGGTGACCATCTCGAGCGCCGATTCCAGGTCGTTGGCGACGACTCGACGGATGAATTCGTTCACAGTGGCTTCGGGAGTCATCAGAGCAGCCTGCCACGTCTCGCTGTCGGCACGCCGTGGCTGTCAGGAGCGCCTGGTAGAAGTTCGGGGTGGACGAGATGCTCTTCGACCAGGTCGCCGAGGTGACCCGCAGCATGGTCCCCGACGACCTCGGCGTGCTGCACCTCCGGGCCCGCCGGTGGGCGTTGAAGGCGTGGTTCGGTCCGGCCGAACCGGTCAAGGAGCACTACGAGGCGCAGCTGCTCGGCCGCCAGCACGTACCCGGAGCGACGGCGCTCGGCCTCGAGATCGGGTTCCACGCCGAGCATCGCGATCCGGCCGACAACGACGCCTGCCTCGCCCGCATCCAGCGCGCCGCCGACTGGCGCGCCGAGCTCGGGCCCGAGGCAGAGGTCGGCGGGTTCATCGGCCGCCCTGATCAGTGGCGGCGGGTGTCGGAGATCTGGGTCGATCCCGACCTGTCCGACGACGGCATCGCCTGGGAGATCGCGGCGCGCCTCACCGACTACATCGTCGCCATCGAACCCCATCGCTGACCGCGAGGCGTCGGCGATAGCGTGCCGGCCATGGTCGACGTGTCCCGCATCCTGGCCCTGGCGCTCACCGCGTTCGCGATCATCGCCGTGCCCGGCCCGAGCGTGCTGTTCGTCATCAGCCGAGGTGTGACGCTCGGGCGTCGCGCCGGCTTGGCGACGGTCTTCGGTAACGCCGGCGGCCTGGCCGTGCAGGTGCTGGCGGTCGCCGCCGGCCTGGGCACGATCGTCGAACGTTCGATCACCGTGTTCACGGTCATCAAGTTCTGCGGCGCGCTGTACCTGGTGTACCTCGGGGTGCAGGCGATCCGGCACCGTCGGTCGCTCGCCGACGCGTTCGCCGCGGGCGTCGAACCCGTCCCGCTCGGTCGCATCCTGCGTGAGGGGTTCCTCGTCGGCGTGACCAACCCGAAGTCGATCGTGCTGTTCACGGCGATCCTCCCCCAGTTCGTCGACCCGCACGGCTCGGCGCC
>CALMLJ010000290.1 GCA_937868025.1 uncultured Acidimicrobiaceae bacterium | reverse complement strand
GAGAAGTGCTCGGTCGACCCGTCGCACTGGGATGGAGTTGTCTGGGCGCACGAGTCGTCGTCACCTACAACGACGAGCATCTTCGAGATCAAGGGGTCACCCGGTTTGGTCACGAAACCGATCCAGCGGGTGGTCTGGTTCCCGCACCCGAGCAGGTCGGTCGAGGCGTTCGGTCCTCCACACTCTGCGTCGGTCGGCGATGCTGCGACGGTGGCGGGTACAGGGCCCTCCCACACGACGGTGCCAGCAGCGTCGAGCAGCTTCAGATATGCCGGGGTCGCCGGCGGTCGGGTCTCAAGGTCACCGAACCACGCTCCGAACGCTGCCACCGGCGACGAGAACTCGAAGAGTGCGCCGTCGAGATCGGTGCCGCTTCCGAACAAGGCGTTCCACTGACGGGCAGGCTGGATGCCAGGTGCTGAGCTGGTGTCGTAGAGCGACGCCGGGTACGGCGAGCAGTCCTGCATCGTCCCATCGGCAGGGATCGGGGTATAGGGGTTCCGGTACGCCGTCGACCCACCACCAGCGTTGGGGTCGGTGCCGACGCTCGGGTCACCCACTGCTGCGCTGTTGTAGGCCGCGATCTGGGAGTGGGGAACGTTGCGGTAGGAGACACCGATCGTCACCGATGAGCCCGGTACCGAGAGCTCGGTCGGACTGACGTCGACGCGGTCGGGATCCGCCGGCACCGGGATCACCGCCGGCAACACCAAGCTCAGGCCTCGGGAGGCGGCCGTAGCGATCCACGGATCGTTCTGCGCATCGACATCGGTACGAGCCGTCGCGTCCGCGGCGATCTGTGATGTCGTGCAATCACTCGGCGACCCAACGTTGTCCGAGATCGCTCGCTCCACAGAGATGAACAAGTCGGTACCCCCGTCGAAAGCTGCGCTCGCCGGTGGAGCGACCGGCAGGGAGAGCACGGCGATCGCCGAGACCAGGGTCGCGAGCATGGCGGCTGCAACAACGGGCCGAACACAACGACGTGAATCGGCACGTGGCCGCGGCCTTGAGACTCCGTGACGTCGCATTCGGGCGCGCTCCTCTCGACGGTTCCTCGAGCCCTATGGACCTCGTTGCGCACCTATGGGCCGTTGGGGACGGTGGGATCCACCCGTGGTCAACCCACATCCCGAGGGTGATGCATCGCTATCGAACAGACGGCTCCGCCGATGACGGCGGCCACCTCCTATCCACTCTGAGGCTCAAGGCGGAGAGAGTGCACCGCTTGAACGCCGAACCTGACTGGGAGGCTGCGGTGGCGCACGCCGAATCCGTCGACCTCGACGGAGTGTTTGCGTGGGTGGACCCGACGGAACGGTCGATCATGTTCCAGCGGTACAACCCCGACACCTTGAGCCGCGAACTCCACGATCTGCCCGACGGCACTCCGGCCATCCAGATGTTCCGTCTCGACGGCACGCTGGCCGAGACCAAACACTTCACTAACGGCGTGCGGGTCGCACCCGAACCGCCGGCGCACCCCGAGTTCTTCGGGGCGGCGTCGGTCGCCTGGTACGACCAGTTCGTCGCGGCGAACCCGACCCTCGCCCACATCACGTCGGTACCGGCGGCCGAGTCGATCCTTCGGCACGGACTCGACCCTGCACGCGGCGCCACCCAGTCTGATCCGAGCGCCCCGCCAGC
>CALMLJ010000289.1 GCA_937868025.1 uncultured Acidimicrobiaceae bacterium | reverse complement strand
ATGCGGCGGGACCGGCTCGCCGCTGCCGCCGGGGTCGCCGCGGGCGCGGCGGCATCCGTCGCGTGGTGGATCGACGGGCGATTGCACACTGCGGTCGTGGGAGCGACCCATCCGCCCTTCCGGATCTCGACGACGGCCGACCAGACGTGGCTGTCGGCCCGATGGGACGGCGCATGGGCGTCGCTCCTGCGTCCCCAGCTCCAGGCGACCACCACCGCCGGAACGATCTTCCTGGGGGTGGCGCTCGCCGGAGCGCTGGCCGCGTTGTACGTGCGGGCCAAGCCCACCGAAGTTCGTCTGATCCGGGGGTTGGCGGGAATCGCCGGCGTCGCGGCGATCGCTGCGCTGGCGTTCCGCGTCGCCCCCGTACCCGGCCTCTTGGTCGCTTTCCCGATCCTGCCGATCGGTCTGCTGGTGGCGACGAGGTCGACCTTCGAGTCGGTGACGGCCCGCATCGTCGGGGTGACCGCGCTCCTCTTCTCCGGTGCCGTCGTGGCCACCCAGTACGCCGTCGGGGGCTCGATGGAGTGGGGCGGCAGGTTCTTCCACCTCGCGATCCCCGCGCTCGTGCCCGTCGTTCTCATGTCGCTCGACGGCGCACGTTCGCGCCTCGACCCGACCACGCGACGGATCACCGGTGCCGCGATCGTGGCGGTGTCGGCGGTGCTGGTCGTGTTCGCCGTGGGGTCGGTGGCGCGGCTCCAATCCCAGAGCGGCGACCTCGCCCGAGCCGTCCACGACCTTGCCGACGGTCGCGTCGTCGTCACGAACTTCGAATCACTCGGCCGGTTCACGTGGAAGGACGCCGTGCACGGACGCTTCCTGAGCGTCCCCGAGTCCGAGGACCTCGCGACCGTCGCACGACGCCTCGCCGACGAGGACATCGACGAGTTCGTGTTCGCAGCGCCGTACCGGCAGGAGACCGACCGGGCCCGACTCGAGGGCTACGAGCCGGTGGACGGCCTCACCCGCACGGTGGGCGAGTGGGAGTTGTCGGTGATGCGGCGGAGCACCGAATAGCCTCCACCGGGTGAGAGCGATCATCGCCGTCGTGGTGCTGTGTGTCCTCGGTGCCCTCGGTACCGGCTGCTCCGACGACAGCTCGGCGCCTCCGGGTGACACCACGACTGTCGCACCGCCATCGGGACCGAGTTCGTCCGTCGGCTCGGCATCGACCGAGCCGGAGACCGTCGACGTGTGCGACGCCCTGGGAACGGGACTGGCGGAGGTCGGCGTCGACGCACGACCCGATCGCCTCACCGAGAGCGGTCCAACCCAGTGCATCTTCCTCGGCGATACGTCCACGTCGTTCGTCGGGGTGTTGCTGACCGGAAACACCGACAGCGCAGCCTACGAAGAGGCGCTCGCCGACCCTGATCTCGGCGACCCTCTGACGGTGGATGACGTCGGCGAGATGGCGGCTCGCGCAACCCGCGGAACTCAGGACGTGTTCGTCGCCTTCGGCTCGGGAGTGCTCATCGAGCTGGCGCAGCTGGGGGTGATCGACGGCGACCGTCTGGTCGAAGTCGGTCGGTACCTCATGGACCTGTTGACCTGACCCCGCCCGACCGAACAGACGTTCGTCGGCCCTGTGCTAGGCTCCCGCGAGTGGCCGACAAGATCGTCATCCGTGGCGCCAAAGAGCAC
>CALMLJ010000288.1 GCA_937868025.1 uncultured Acidimicrobiaceae bacterium | reverse complement strand
CGAACGGCTCGCCCCAGAAGCTGCGGGACTCGGTGCCGATCTCGGCCTCGGTCGAACGCACGAACAGCTCCGGCGACCACGTCTTGGTGATGGTGTCGTAGTCGCGGCCGATCGCCTCGCAGTGCCCCTTGAGCACCTCGGCCTTGTGCGCCCACACGTCGGGGGTGCCGCCCCAGTTCGAGTGGGTCGCATGTCGGGCGACGACGCGCAGCGTGAGCTGCTCACCCCCGCCTCCGATCCAGATGGGTGGATGCGGTGACTGGAGCGGCTTCGGATCGCACTGCGCGCCGGTCACCGAGTGGTGCCGGCCCTCGTAGGTCGCGTCGGGCTCGCTCCACATGAGCTTCACGATCTCGACGGTCTCGCGCAGGGCGCGGATCCGGTCGGCGGCGGACGGAAAGTCGTAGCCGTAGGCCGTGAACTCGCCGTCGTACCAACCGGCGCCGATGCCCCAGTCGAGACGACCGCCGCTGATCACGTCGATCGACGACGTGATCTTCGCGATCATGCCCGGGTTGCGGTACGGCGCGCAGCTGACCATCTGGCCGAGCCGCACCCGCTCGGTGCGCTGGCTGATGGCGGCGAGGGTCGTCCAGCACTCGAACATCGCCTCGTGCGCCGGCACCGGGACGTTGTGGAAGTGGTCGTAGACCCACACGGAGTCGTAGCCGAGACGCTCGGCCTCGGTCGCGATGTGGACGGTGGCCGCCCACTTGTCCTGGGGGTCGGGGATGGACGCGAGTTCCATTTTCCAACCCTGGGGAATGAAGGTGCCGAAGATCATGAGAGCAACATATGCCCGTAGCCTGGCGACGTGCTCCACCGATGCTCCGACCGCGCTCCTCGCCGCCGCGCCACCGCCCTGCTCGTGTCCGCCGTCCTCGTCACCGCGTGCTCGGGCAACGGTCTCGACGACGCCGCCCGCTCCACCACCACCACCGACGTGATCGGGCGCGACCGGGCGCTCCCCATCGCGTCCGACTCGCTCGGAGGTTGGAAGGCACCGGAGCTCGAGTGGGCGGAGTGCACGGGCGAGCGCGGGTTCGAGTGCGCCACGCTCACCGTGCCGCTCGACTGGGACGACGTCGACGGCGACACCATCGACCTCGCGCTCGGCCGCGATCAGGCGTCGGGCGACCGCATCGGCGCTCTCGTCACCAACCCCGGCGGGCCGGGCGGGAGTGGCCTCGACTTCCTCTTCAACCAGCCCTTCGACGAGACGCTGAGCAGCCGGTTCGACATCGTCAGCTGGGACCCCCGCGGTGTCGGCAGGAGCACCGCATTCGCCTGCGAGCAGCACGTCGACGACTTCCTGGCCAACGACCCCGACCCCGACACCGACGCCGAGCAGGACGCGATCGACGAGGACGCCGAGACCGTCGCGGACGACTGCGCCACCTCCTCCCCCGGCCTCGCCGCCAACGTCGGCACCGACAGCGTCGCCCGCGATCTCGAAGCGATTCGCATGGCCCTCGGCGAGGACCAGCTCACCTACATGGGCTTCTCGTACGGCACGC
>CALMLJ010000287.1 GCA_937868025.1 uncultured Acidimicrobiaceae bacterium | reverse complement strand
CCGGCAAGCGCTACCTCGACTGGGCGCTCGACGACCCGGCCGGGCAAGGCGTCGACGCCGTCCGTCCGATCCGCGACGAGATCGACCGCCGGATCCGTGAGCTCCTCGCCGAGCTCCTCCCCTCCGCAACTCCCTGAACTCGAACGGAACCCTCGAATGGAATCCTCACGCCTCGACACACTCGCCCTCGACCAGCAGCACCTGGTACGCAAGGTGACCGCGAACCTCCGGGACCAGTTCGCCGGCACGTTCGGACCCGAAACGATCGAGCGGTTCGTCGTCGACTCGCTCGAGCTCCTCCTCCCGACCGCCAAGGTCACGACCTTCCTGCCGGTCCTCGCGGAGAGTTTCACGAAGGACCGGCTCCAAGCACTCGGCAAGACCGACGGCTCGCTCCCCTCCACGATCCCCGGAGTGCTGTTCCTGTGCGTTCACAACGCCGGACGGTCCCAGATGGCGGCCGGCTGGCTGCGCCACCTCACGAGCGGCCGAGTCACGGTGTACTCGGGCGGATCCGAGCCGGCGTCGGAGATCAACGCCGCCGCGATCGCAGCGATGGCCGAAGTGGGCATCGACATCACCGCCGAGTTCCCCAAACCGTGGACCGACGAGATCGTTCGCGCCGCAGATGTGGTGATCACCATGGGCTGCGGCGACGCGTGCCCCCTCTACCCGGGCAAGCGGTACGAGGACTGGGAACTCGATGACCCTGCCGGCCAGGACGTCGCCGCAGTACGACCGATCCGTGACGAGATCCGCGCCCGCGTCGAAACGCTCATCAGTTCACTGGCGATCGAGCCGCTATGACCGCGCCCGGCGCAGTGCGTGACGTGATCATCGTCGGATCGGGCCCGGCGGGGTTGACCGCGGCGATCTACACCGCTCGCGCCACCCTCCACCCTCCACCCGCTCGCCATAGAGGGCGAACCGTCCTCCACCAGTGATCAGCCCGGCGGACAACTGATGCTGACGACCGAGGTCGAGAACTCCCCCGGATTCCCCACCGGGATCATGGGCCCTGAACTCATGGCGAACATGCGAGAGCAGGCAATCCGGTTCGGCGCCGAGTTCATCACCGAGAAGGTCACCCGAGTCGAGCCAGGTCACAGCCATCGTCGGCGAGGCCCGCGTCGAAGGCATCCGACTCACCGACACCGTCACCGGCACCCAGACCGATCTCGCCGTCACCGGGGTGTTCGTCGCCATCGGGCACCAACCGAACACCGCGCTCTTCGCCGGATATCTCGTCACCGAACCGGGCTCGAGCCGAACCAACGTCGCCGGAGTGTTCGCCTGCGGCGACGTCCAGGACCACACCTACCGTCAGGCGATCACCGCCGCGGGATCGGGATGCATGGCTGCGATCGACACCGAACGTTGGCTCGAAACCGCCGCACACGCCTGACCCCTCGGTGCGACGTCATCGGTCGGCGAGCAGCTGCTTCACGTCCGATGCGCTCGGGACCCGTCCGGACAGGACGACTTCGTCGTCGATGACGAGCGCAGGTGTCGACATGACTCCCCATGAGGCGATCTCGCCGGGATCGGTCACGTGCTCGAAATCGGCGTCCAGTCCCAACTCGATGATGCCGTCACGGGCCAGCGATTCGAGGGCCTGGCACTTGACGCAGCCCGAGCCGAGGATCTTGATGTCCATGTTCTTGCCTTTCAGATGACGAGGTTGAACACGTAGCCGGTGATGAGGATCCCAGCGGCCACGACTCCGAAGTAGGTGGCGATGAGCTTCGGCTTGAGGACACGGCGGAGCAGGATCAGCTCCGGTGTCGAGAGCGCAACAACGCTCATCATGAACGCCAGGACCGTGCCCATCGGCACGCCCTTGGAGTGCAGGACCTCCACGAGCGGCAACACTCCCGCGGCGTTCGAGTACAGCGGCACGCCGATGACGACAGCGAGCGGGACTCCCCACCACGACGACGACGCGTGTTCCGCGAACCAGTTGGCGGGAACCCATCCGTGCAACACAGCCCCGAGCCCGATACCGACGAGCAGGTAGGGCCAGATCTTGCGGAGAATCGACACGACCTCCTCGCGCCCCATCGCGAGCCGGTCGTCCCACGACAGACCCGACGCCGGGTCGACCACCTTGCCGCGCAAGCGAGTTTCGAACACGAAGGGTTCGACCCAACGTTCGAGGCGCAGCCGACCCAGAACGGAACCGGCGATGATCGCGATCACCACGCCGCCGACGACGTACAACGCCGTCACCTTCCAGCCGAACAAGCCGAACAGCAGCACGATCGCCACCTCGTTCACCAGCGGCGAGGCGATCAGGAAGCTCAGCGTGACGCCGAGCGGAACGCCGGCGGAGACGAACCCGATGAACGCGGGAACCGCTGAGCACGAGCAGAACGGAGTCACCACACCGAGGCCCGCCGCGAGGACGTTGCCGATCCCCTCCCGTCGCCCGCCCAGCAGCGCCCGGGTGCGTTCGACCGACATGAAGCTCCGCAGAACCGTCACCACGAAGATGATCCCGGTGAGCAGCAACGCGATCTTGGTCACGTCGAAGAAGAAGAAATGCACCGAGTCGCCGACGCGCGTTCCTCGCCGCAATCCGGCAACGCTGTAGACCACCCAGTTCCACCACCGAAGGTTCAGCTGGTAGGCCGTTACCCACACGACCGCTGCAATTCCGAGCAGCACCCAGCGCCGGGTGCGGTGCGCTGGCGCGTGCTCGATCAGACCCGCCTCGCGCTGCACCTTCGCGAGGGTTGAATCGTCCACGACCTGCAGCCTGCGCCGCGAACGCCTTGGCCCGTAGGGCCGAACGTCCCCTCAACGACGGACGCCGATACGGTGCTGGCCATGACCTCGTGGACCGAGCGAATCGACGCTCCTCTGCCGCAGTGACCACCGTCCGAACCGTCTTCACCTCGATCGACGAGGACGAGGCCATCCGGCGGCTCGACCTCCTCGTCAGGGCGTTCCAGGAGGACCGCGACACGGCCAGCACCGCGAGGCGACACGGCCGCCGCGTCGCCTCGTTCACCGACGCCGACCTCGGGTTCCGCGCTACCTACGACCTGGCCGTCGGCACGGGCACCACCGTCGCCGGTGACCGAGCGACGACGATCACCATCGAGGCCGAGCCCATCTCGTGGCGGCGGATCAAACTGCCCGTCGTCGGCCGCTGGACCAAGATGATGGACGGCATCGAGGAGGATGTGACGCACTGGTTCACGTGCGACGATCCCCTCCAGATCGACGACTCCCTGGTCCAGCGCCTGCAGGCGGAGCACCGCGACGAGCTCGCCAGCATCGAGCTCGCCTACGCCGAGGCGCTCGCGGCACCGACCGCCATCGAGGCGCCGGGGCTGGCGAACGTCGTCACCCGGCGATCGTTGACGTCGCGGATCTTCGCCGTGGTCGCCCTCGTCGGCCTCGCCGTCGGCATCACCTTCTCCGTCGTCGACGCCCGCACCGAGGACCGCCTCCTGACCGATGGAGTCCGCACCACGGCGAAGGTGCTCCGGCTCCCGAGCGGCGACTCCGACGAGATGATCATCGAGTACGCAGACGCCGGGGAATGGCGCCGGGGCGCCTACTTCGAACCCGAGGGCGACTTCCGGGTCGGTCAATCGATTCCGATCCGCATGCTCCCGGGCGAGGGCAAGTACCTGATCGACGGTGAGATCTTCATGGACGAGTCCACCAGCGACGCCGTCGGGTTCGGGTTCCTGAGCGCGCTCGTTGCCGGCCCGATCGCCGTGTGGATCGGCCCGCGATCGCGTTCCCTCCGACGCGGCTTGAGGTCCGGACCGTTCCGGCGCGTGAAGGTGATCCGCTACCGCGTCTCGAGCAGCGGCAACGTCGGCGTCGTCGAGATCGACGACGGCACCAAAGGTGGTCCCCGGATCCTGCGGCTCCGCGCCAACTACCTCGGCTCGTGGAAGGGGCCCGATCCGTGGCCGGGTGTCCGGCTCACGGGCGAACTCCTGGTCGCCGGACCGGAGTGGGCGGAGCGGGCCGCAGCGGCGGGTCCCTCCCCACTGCAGGTCATCCGCACCCGCGTCGCCCTCCGGCGCCAACGCTGGCAACACTGGCTCGACCGCAAGCCGGAGACGCCCGTCGGCCCCACCGACTCGTAGTCTCCGGGCATGGCAACCCACGAACGCGAGATCACCGAACCGGTCGACCTCTGCACGGCCGACGGCCGACGTCTGCACCCCGACGCGATCGGCTGGTCGCGGCACCCGATCCTGACGGCCAACCTGCGTGGCTCGTGGGGCCGCAACAAGCGATGGGACTACTGGGCGATCCTCGCCGGCGACCTCGCCATCGCCGTCACGTACGCCGATGTCGACTACCTCGGCATGGCCTCGATCTGGTGGTGCGATCTCGAGACGGGACGCACCGGAGGTCGCGACAACAACATCCCCGGAGCGTTCGGCATCGACCTCCCCGACCTGCCCGGCACTGCACCGCTGCGGTGGTCCAACCGCCGCGGCGGCGTCGCCCTCGTCGACGACGACGGCGGCGTGACCATCGACGCCGCGTGGCGTGAGTCCGACGGCACCCGCGCCTCGCTGACCGCCCGGATCGAACTGCCCGAGGGCCACGAGTCGCTCAACGTCGTCATCCCCTGGAGCGAGACCCGCTTCCAGTTCACGAGCAAGCACCAGGCCCGCCCCGCCCACGGTGTGCTCACGATCGGCGACGAGGAGCGGACGTTCGGATCGACGGGCGACGCGTGGGGTGTGCTCGACGTCGGCCGAGGGCGTTGGCCGTATCGCAACATCTGGAACTGGGGCGGCGGCGCCGGACACGCGACCGAGATCGAGCGCGGATCCGACCACGTCGTCGGCCTGCAGTTCGGCGGGAAGTGGACCCAGGGCACAGGGCACACCGAGAACGGCATCATCGTCGACGGCCGTCTCACCAAGGTCGGCGACGAACTCGAGTGGACCTACGACTGGGACGCGCCACTTCGTCCGTGGACCCTCCGGGCACCCGACGGTTCGATCGACGTCACGCTCCACCCCCGCTACGACCGTCACAGCCGCGTCGAGGCGGTCGTGTTGGGGATGGAGGTCCACCAGGTGTTCGGGCACTGGTCGGGCACCGTCCGTGACGACGACGGAGTGAGGTACCGGTTCGACGGGATGCAGGGGTTCGCCGAGGAGGCCCGCAACCGCTGGTGAGCCCGATTCGCGCCGACCGGTGTCAACCGAACGAGTCGCCGGCGCGTTGACCTGGTGATGAACGAGCCCACCGACGACCGCCTCCGCGAGCTCGGAGCCCTCGCGTTCCGGATCGCGTATCGACTCCTCGGGTCCCGCCAGGACGCCGAGGACGTCGCCCAGGAAGCGGTCGTTCGCACGGCGATCCGCTGGCGACGAGTACACGGGCACGCCGACGCCTTCGTCGGTCGGGTCGCGACCAACCTCGCCATCGGCATCCTGCGCAAACGCCGTGAGGTTCCGGAGACGACGACGTCATCGGACGGCGGCGTCCCCAACATGGCCGACCGGCTCGACCTGGTGCGGGCCCTCCGCACGTTGTCGACCCGCCAACGCGAAGTGGTGGTGCTCCGGTTCATCGGCGACTTCTCCGAACGGGACATCGCCGCGACCCTCGGTTGCTCGCCCGGTTCGGTCAAGAAGCACTGCGCCCGCGGGCTCGCCGCCCTCCGCGTCGCGCTCCCCCACGACACCCCGATCGAAGGAGTCCTCGATGCCCACTGACGCTGCCCTCCCCGACGAGACCCCCTCGTTCGTGCCCGACGACGCGTTCGTGGCCGCGGTGCGGCACCGGGTGCGTCGCCACCGCCGTCGTACCCGCCAGCGACTCGGCGCCGGTGTTGCACTCGTCGCCGTCATCGCCGGCAGCGGGCTCTGGTACACCAACGACCGGCTGTCGTCGGTGCAACGCATCGACCTCGGCACCGACCCGACCGCGCCCGATCCCGTCGCCGACGGCACCCCGTTCAATCTCCTCGTGGTCGGCCTCGACGAGTGCGAGACGGCCGACGACGACATGTGTGCCAACCGGCTCGGGCTCGTACCCAGCGACGCTCCGGCGTCGGCCGACACCATTGCCGTCGTGCACGTCGATCCCGCAGCCGACACGCTCGACATGCTCTCCGTCCCCCGTGATCTCCTCGCCGACACGAACACGAAGTGGTCGTGGCTGTCGGTCCTACAGATCCGGTCGCATCTGCGGGAGGATCTGGGCATCGAGGTCGACCACGCGGTCACGATGACCATGACCGGGTTCCGCGATCTCGCCGAGGACCTGACGCTCCGGCTGTCGCTCGGTACCGCGGTGCGAGATCGGTCGAGCGGCCTCGATCTCGCCGCGGGATGCCAACGCGTCGACGGCGCCCAGCTGCTCGCCCTCGTGCGAGCCCGACACCTCGAGTTCCGCGACGGCGACGGGTGGCGCGCCGACCAAACCGGCGACATCGGCCGGGTCGCCCGCCAACAGCAGGTGCTGCGAGCGCTGTTCGAACGGCTCGACGACGTCGACCTCGGCGATGCGCGCACGCTCGACCGAGCGCTCTCGTCGATCGCCGTCGACGACTCCCTGTCCAACGCCGATGTGGTGCGTCTCGCCCGGCTCGCCCGGGGCTCGACGCTCCGCTCGGTGGCGGCGCTCCCCACCCACCTCGGCGGCGATGCCTCGATGGCGTTCGTCAGCCGACGCGACGCAGCCACGGTCAATCCGGTGATCGCACCGTTCGGCGGGCACGTCGAGGACACGGCAGCGTCACCGACCTCGACGGCACCGCCCGGGATTCAGTCGATCCTCGACGAAATGGAGAGCTGGACCGACATCTCGTCCTGCTGACCGGGCCCGGGCCACAATGGCCGGCATGAAGTTCACGGCCACCATCCATCAGGAAGGCGAGGCGGCAACCGGAATCCCGGTCCCTCCCGAGACCCGCCAGCGCCGAGTCGACAAGGCGCCCGAGACCTTGCGCAACGGTTGACGCACCTGCCTGCCGAGCGCGCCTGCGTCATCTCGACACACCTCGACGACGCCGTCCTCTCCTGCGGCGCGTCGATCGCAGCGTGGGATCACCCGCTGGTCCTCACCGTCTTCACCGACGCGCCGCCCGTCGACCGCACCGATGGCTGGAACTACGCGACCACCGGCGAGCCGTTCGCCCCACGATCCCAGTCGGTCCGTCGCGACGAGGACGCTGTGGCCCTCGCCCTCCTCGACGCCGAGCCCGCATGGCTGGGCCTCCATGAGGCCGAGTACCGCCCCGACGGCCAGAACATCGGCGAGCTCGCGGCCGCGATCGGAGCGTTCCTGGACGACCGAGACGTGACCGACGTCGTGGCGCCCCTCGGCCTCCGTCACCCCGACCACCTCGCCGTCGCCGACGCCTGCCGGTTGCTCATGTCGGACCGGTCGCCACGTCGCTGGCGGGTCGCCCTCGACCTGCCCTACGCCCGAACCTTTCCCGATCTCGTGCGTCCACGGCTCGACGCGCTGCTCGCTGCCGGCTTCGAGCTCGTCGAGGTCGAACCCGTTCCCGTCGCCGGTACCCCGAAGGCGGCAGCGGTCGCTGCGTACGCGTCGCAGATCGAGGCGGTCCGAGGCGAGCATCCCGACCTCGACGCCGCGCTCCTCGACGACGAGCGGAAGTGGTGGGTGGTCGCCCCCGGCGGCACGGCCCGACGGCCGCCCGCATCTACCATCACCTGATGGTCAGTCGAGCGCCAGGCAACGACGCGCCGACCGAGACCACCAACCCACCGCTCGCCGGCTCCCCCGTCGAACGCCTGCGACCCCGCACCGGCCCACAGCTCCTCGATGCCGGCTTCGAGATCATCCGCTATCGGGCCGGACGGATCGCAGTGCTCCTCGCCGTGCTCCACGGCCCCTTCTTCGCAGCATCCCTCTGGATGACCCATCAGAGCGGCAACGGCTGGTTCTCGCTGCTCATCATCCGCCGACTCTGGGACGGGCCGCGATTCGAACTCGCGGCGTCGGCCGAGGTGTGGTGGCTCACCGGCTCACTGGCCTGCTCGCTCTTCGGCGAGATGCTGTTCGGGGTGGGCCTCTCGACGCTCGTGCGCCACTGGCTCGAAGGCACCGATGCCACGGCCGGCTCCGTACTGCGGACGACAGGGCGTCGACTGCCGGTCATCCTGTCGGTCTGGCTCGTCGCCCTCGTCGTGAAGGCGGCTGGGCTGGCCCTCTGCGGCGTCGGCATCCTGCTGGTGCTGCCCCACCTCTCGATCCTGGCGCAGGTCATGTCCTTCGAACGCGGCAACGTCGCGAGTTGGATCAGCCGGAGTCGGCAGCTGGTCAATCGGGCGTCGGAGCGTGCGCTCTTCCTGACCCTCATGGCGCCGCTCCTGTCGTTCGGCGCGCTGTGGACGCTGCGGGCCGGGGCCGCCGGGGGGATCGGCGACGTCGAGCAGTTCACCACCGTGATGGGGGTCGTCGTGACCCTGGTGCTCCTCGTCGCGAGGACGAGCGCGATGGTGCTCTTCTACCTCGACATTCGGGTCCGCACCGAGGGACTCGACCTGGCGTTGCGGGCGCCCGACGCGTTGGGACCGCGCTCGTGATGGCCCGCGTGCTCGCGACGACGGGCGATCCCTCGAAGGACATGGCCGACATCTTCGGTCGGCCCGAGTTCCGCCGGACCCCCAGCTGGTGGGATCGGATCACGTCGTGGTTCGGCGACATCGCCGATCACCTCTCCTTCTCGTGGCTCGGACCTGTCGGGCAGTTCCTGCTCTGGCTCCTCCTGGTGGCCGCCGTCGTCGCGCTCGCGTGGTGGGTGCGCCGCAAGCTGCGCGGCCGTTCGTGGCGTCGCCAGCGCGCCACCGACGCCGACGAGGTCGTGCCGATCGACCTCGACGGCATCACCGACCCGGGGGCGCTCCGATCGGCGGTTGCCGCGTACGAGGAGGAACGGGACTACAAGCAGGCGATCCTCTTCCGCTACCGCGAACTGGTGGTGGCGTTGATGGCCGCCCGCGCCGTGTCCACCGAGCCCGGCCGAACCACCGGCGAGCTCCGCGTCGACGTGGCCGCATCGAGACCGGCGGCGACACCGTCGTTCGACGCCGCCACCGACATCTTCGAGGTGACGTGGTTCTCCGACCACCCGCCGACCCCCGCCGAGTTCGACCGGCTCGACCGTCACGTCACCGACACGCTCGCCGCAGCCGGGATCGCTCCGAGACCACTGACGGGGGCGAGCTCGTGATGAGTTCCCGCCGCTCACGGTGGATCGCCGGGATCGTGACCACGACCCTGCTGGTCCTCGGCATTCTGTGGGCCGTCACCTCCGGCGGATCACCACTCGACAGCACCGCTGACGACGGATACCTCGGGCTCAAGCTGCTCCTCGAACAGCAAGGGGCGACCGTCACCGAGCTCGACGGCGGCGACATCGGTGAGAACTCGGTCGGCAAGTTCGACACCGTGTTCGTGCTCCGTCCGGCCGGCGTCGACCGCGACCAGCTCGCGCAGTGGCACCGCTTCATGGCGGCCGGCGGGCGCCTGGTACTCGGCGAACCGGACCGCATCGCCGAACCCGAGAGCGCTTCCGAACCTGCGCCCGCCACCGAGGGCACCGCCGCTGGGGTCGTGCGGCCGGGCACGTGCGACCTCACCGGAGCCGAGGCACTGCCGGCGCTGCACACCGGCGGAGTGGGCGGACACCACGTCCACTCGAACGAGCTGTCGTGCTACGGCGACGAGACCACCGCAATCGTCACGAGCGCCACCTGTCTCGCCGGCGAGCAGTTCACGCTCAGCGCCCCCACCCTCTTCGACAACGCCACCATGGGCTCACCGACCGACGAGCGACGCACCGTCGACCGGCGAGGGAACGCCACCGTCGCCGTCCACGTGCTCGGAGCGGGTGCCGGACGGCGGATCGCGATCGTCACCGACGGCGTGAGGACCGGCTTCGGCGGAGCGACCGCGTCGCCCGACGAGCCGGCGTGCGCGACCGTCCCCGGTGAGGACTCGTTGTGGCAACTGCCATCCGCTCCCGGCGCCGGCGATCGGACCGACGACGACCAGGCGACCCCGTCGAGCACACCCACGAAGGGCAGCACCGACGAGCGCGACGGCGACCGCTCGGGCGACCCCGGTTCCGGCGATTCCGGCGACCCCTCCGAGGGCGACACGAGCGACCGCGGTGCCGACGGATCCACCGAGGCCGGCGG
>CALMLJ010000286.1 GCA_937868025.1 uncultured Acidimicrobiaceae bacterium | reverse complement strand
ACCGTCGCGCCGGCTGCTGTCGCCGCTGCCTTCGTCGCGTCGACGAGCTGCGCCCACCCACCGTGGAGGTAGGTGACCCCGCGCAGCGCGGCGTGGAGCTGGGTCGCGGCGGCGTCCGCCGAGAAGGTCGACAGATCACCGCTGTACGAGCTGACCCGCACGGCGCCGGCCGCGACGTCGCGACCGACGGGGTCGGCGATGCGCGCTTCGATCCACTCGCGGGCGCTGATGCGAACGAGGCCCGGATCGTTGCGGTCGGTCCCGACGCGGCGGAGGAGGCCGACGAACTGGGCGAGCGCGCGTCGTGGTGGAGCGACGCGCAGGCGGCCGTCGAGGGAGATCTTCGCCCGGAGCAGTGGCGGGGTACCGCCCTTCGGGGAGATGCCCAGCTCCCGGAGCGCCCGTGCGCCGTCGGACGCCGTGTAGAGCGCGTGTGGGCCCTCGTTGAAGTGGTAGCCGTCGTGCACCGCGGTGCGGGCCCGGCCACCGAGATCGGTCCGGGCGTCGAGGACGCGGACGGTGGCTCCCGCCCGGGCGGCGAACGCGGCTGCGGTCAGGCCGGCCAGCCCGCCGCCGATCACGACGACGTCGGTCTCCGTTGCAGGTGTTCCCATGATGCGCTCCTCGTTCGTATCTACCAGACGGTGGAGCCCCGGAGTCGGGGCGTCATGGTGGAAGACGAACGGGAGGAGCGGAACGTGACGTCGACGCGTCAGACGCGCCGGGAGGTGGCCGCCTCGATCGTGGCGTCGACGGCGCAGCGTGGTGCGATTGCCGAACTCATCACCATCGGTGTGTCGAAGAGGTGCGCGTCAGTCACCGATGTCCTCACGGCGACCGTCGGCATGACGGGCGAATCGGCCCTGGTGCCGTCCGTGGACGGGCGCATCGACGTCCCACGGCCAGCCGCCGAACCCGGTCTCCCGGTAGTCGGCAAAGGCCTGTTCGATCTCGGCTTCGGTGTTCATGACGAACGGTCCGTACCGGGCGACGGGTTGGCCGATCGGTCGGCCCTGCAGGACGAGCGCCTCGACCGCTGTGCCGGTCGCGGTGAGCCGGACCGGTGCATCGGACGCGAGCAGGGCTCCGGTGGACGCCCCGATGACGTGGCCGCCGATCGTGAGTTCGGACCCTTCGAACAGGTAGAGGGTGCGTACGGTGTCCTCGCCCGCCGTCGGCGGCAGTTCCCACGACGCTCCCGGATCGAGCGAGATGTGCCAGATCCCGATTTCGGCTTCGGAGCGAGCCGCCCATGAGTTGGGCGGAGGCGGGGGAGCGGTGACGCCCTCGAGCCGTCCGGCGATGACGGTGACCGTGGCGGTCGCCCCGTCGTCGCCGCTCGTGGCGATGCGAGGGATGTCGTGGTGCCACAGCATCGTGAAATAGGGGTCGACGAGCTTGTCCTCCGCCGGCAGGTTGAGCCAGATCTGGAACAGCTCGGCGGGGTTCGGTCCGTCCCGGTCGAGCAGCGGGAACATCTCGGAGTGCACGACCCCTCGGCCGGCGGTCATCCACTGCACGTCGCCGCGGCCGAACCGGGCGGCGGCGCCGAGCGAGTCCGAGTGGTCGATCAGGCCAGATCGTACGAACGTCACCGTCTCGAAACCCCGGTGCGGGTGCTGCGGGAACCCGGGCACGACATCGCCGTGGTACATGTTCCAGCCGTCGACGCCATCGAAGTCCTGGCCGATGGACCGGCCGACGAGCGGAGCGTCGGGCCCGAGCGCGTCGTTGCCGGCGGGGTAGTCGTCGCGGTGGTGGGCGCAGAAGAGGAACGGGTCGATCGTGGGCCACTGGAATCCCAGGGGCGCCTCCTGCAGCACCGGGTCGGTGGTGCGCGACGTGTCGGTGTCGGTCATGACGCCTGCAACAGCTCCGGGGACGAGGGCATTCCAGGGGTTCGTCGTCCTCACCGGCTTGCGTAGCTGAGCAACATACGCGACGTTAGGCATGCCTACCGACCGCCGTGATCCGACCTGCGGCAGGAGAGAACCCGATGCCGACGATCCTTCGAACCCAGCGAGCCTCGATGGTGGCGATCGCAGCCGCCGTCGCGAGTGCGGTCGTGCTGAGCGCGTGCGGCGGCTCCGGCGCCCCGGTCGACCGGGCCGCGGCGGACCCGACCGCTTCTGGTTGCGTCGGCGCCCGCACCGCGACGTCACAGGAGTGGGTGCGACCCCTCGAACCGGCGCCGTCGCCCGACCTCCCCGTCACCGTCACCGACGTCACGGGTCAGTCGATCACGATCTCCGACACCAGTCGCATCCTCGCCCTCGACACGTACGGAACGCTCGGCACCACGGTGTACGCGCTCGGTCTCGGCGATCGGCTCGTCGGACGTGACGTATCGACCGGCGTGCCAGCGTTGGTCGACCTCCCCGTCGTCACCGCCAACGGACACGAGCTCCAAGCCGAGGCGATCCTCGACCTCGACCCGAGCGTCATCCTGACCGACTACAGCATCGGGCCGCTCGAGGTGCAGATGCAGTTGAAGGATGCCGGTATCCCGGTCGTGATCCTCGACGACCACCGCGCCCGCGACACCATCGGCGAGCAGATCCG
>CALMLJ010000285.1 GCA_937868025.1 uncultured Acidimicrobiaceae bacterium | reverse complement strand
TCCGGCTCACGGTCACCAGGGCGCGACGCAAACGCGACCTGCACCGCGACCACTACCACGGCGACACCTCGCCGCTCATCGAGATCGACATGTCTCAGGCCCAGTGGGGCGCCCTCGTCTCCTCATTCGGTGACGGCACCGGCGTACCGGTGACGCTGAGCCGGTTCGACGGTGACACCACATCGACCGTCCCCTACGAGCCACGGCTCGCCGAATCAATCGACGAAGTCCGCCGAGCATCAACCGACGGTGTCGAACCGATCGCCGACGCCTACGAAGAGGTGATGGCCGCGTTCGAGACGGGCGGCAGGAAGGCCCTCCGCGAAGCCCTCACCGACCTCGGCCACCGGATCGACAACGCACCGAAGAACATGACCTACGCAGCGCAGACGCTCGTCGGGCACGCCGAGAACGTCGTCACCAAAGCCCGGGCTGACATCGAAGCCGCCGTGCTCGACGCAGCCCGCCACCACGGCGTCGACGTCGGCAGTCTTGGCGCCGGATGGGACAGCGGGCCCGCAGCGCTCGCCACCCCCAACGTCGACGAGCAGGAGGTCCTCCGATGATCAGGTCGGTCAGGGTGGAGGCGCGGGCGAACGGGACCACCGTCGAAACGATCGAGGTCACCTACCGCAGCGCGCCACAGCACAACCACAACGTGTACGAGGTCGCGTGCCCTGTGTGCGCCGAACGGTTCGTCGCGGCTGGCGCACATCCCGAACTCGGGTACGACGAGCTTGGCGACATCGGCCACCATTGTGATCTCTCACGACATAGGAAACCCTCGAACCCTCAGGTTCGGGGGTTTCGTCGTTTCTGGGAGCGGGGTTCGCCGGTGGGTTGGTAGTTCCGGGTGGGGTCGAGGGTGAGGTGGCGGAGGAGTTCGCCGGTGGCGGCGTTGACGATGCGGATGTCGAGGTCGGCGACGAGGACGATGACGTGGGTTCGGGCGTGTTCTCGGCCGATGCCGATGTGGTGCAGGCGGCTGTTGTGGCGCAGCGTGATCTTGCCGGTGGTATCGATGCGGTCGTGGCGGACCCCTTCGACACGCCGTAGTCGCGGGCCACGTCCGCTTGGGAACGCCCCTCGAGCACGACCGCGGTGATGATCAACCGGTTCTTCGACACCCCCGCACACGACCACCAAACCGTTTCCTATGACCCGACAGATGGGTTTCCGATGTCCTGGGACAGCACACCCCCTCCCGCACCAACCAAGGGTTGTTCGCGCTCGACCCTTGGTTTTGTTCGCGAAACCCACGAGCGAGCGGAGTTGTACGTCGCCAAGGCCCGCCAGTCACAGGTCGTGCTGCACTGCGACGATCTCGACAGCGGCGAGAGTGACCGCGTGCTCATCCTCAATGATCTGCGCGGCGGCCTCAGCCGGGGTGAGCTGACGATGCACTTCCAACCACAGCTCGACCTCACGAGCGGCATCGTCCTCGGCGTGGAGGCGCTCGTGCGTTGGACGCATCCGGTGCGTGGCGCGATCCCGCCGGGTGAGTTCATCCCGGCCGCCGAGAAGACCGGTCTGATCCGGGCGATCACCCGGTTCGCCCTACGAACCGCGCTCGCAGCCTGTGCGGAATGGCGAGCGGCGGGGAGGGAGCTCCGCGTCGCCGTGAACGTTTCGGCGCTCAACCTGGTCGACGCATCGTTCGTCGACGACATCGTCGGTGCGCTCGACGAGTTCGGCATCCCCGCCCGCCTCCTCGACATCGAGGTGACGGAGTCCAACGCCATGCTCGACATCGGCGGGGCGGCGCAGATGCTCGATCAGTTGGCCGAGCTCGGGATCCGGATCGTGATCGACGACTTCGGGACCGGCCACAGCTCGCTCGAGTACCTGCAGCGGCTCCCGCTGGACGTCATCAAGATCGACCAATCATTCGTCAAGGGGATGTCGGTCAGCTCGTGCGACGAGACGATCGTCCGGTCGACGATCGGGTTGGCGCGAAGCCTCGGGATGGAGAGCGTGGCCGAGGGCGTGGAGGACCTCGCAGCACTCGACACGTTGCGGTCCCTCGGCTGCAACACGGCGCAGGGCTACGCCATCGCCCGACCCATGCCACAGACGGACGTGCTGGGCGCCATCGAGGCCATCGAGCAGGTCCATCGACGCCCAGCCCAGCCCGGAGCGCACGCCCCGGTGCCGAACGACGAGGTCTCCTCGGGGTCGGCGCGAACGCGATCGCGGGGCTCGTCAGCCTGATCGTCACGCGATGGGGGCGTCGACGACCGCGTCGCCGAGCAGCGGTTCGCGAGCTTCGACATGCCCGACGGGCTGCAGTTGCCGCACGCCTGGGCGTCGCTCGACGGGTGAGGTGCAGGTGATCGGGCCGTAGCCGTTGATCCCTGCAGCGTGAGCCCCGACGTACGCGATGCCGGCGGTGGCGCCGCACGTGAACGTGGTGGTGACGTAGCCAAGTGCATCGGTGACACCACTCGTCGCGCCGAAGCTGCCGGTCGCCGAGCTGGTGTCGGTCTCGATGTCGAACGTCACCGGAATGCCGGGCACTGGGTTGCCGTCACCGTCGGACACGATCACGACGAGCGGCCCGGGGAGTGGTGTGTTGCGCGGAGCGGTGAGGCTCGACGAGGTCGGGTGAACGGCGTAGGCCGCTCCTGGCAACACATCGACGTCCCACGTCACAGCGAGCTCGTGGTCGTCGGGACCGGCAACGAAGGCAACACCGAACTGCCCGGCAGTCGCTGAGGAGGAGAGGACACCGGAGTACTCGCCGTACCCATTGGTCCGGTCGGGCTGAGTTCCGTACGAGATCGGCTGGAACGAGAAGTCCTCGGAGTCGTCAGCTCGAGAGCATGTCCTTCACCATCGGGACGACCTTGCGGCCGAACAGCTCGATCGATCCCAACATCGCCTCGTGGCTCGACGAACCACTGTCGTACTTCAGGTCGAACCGGTCGACCCCGAGGGCAGTGATCGTGCGGGCCACCTTGCGAGCCACCGTCTCTGGTGACCCGACGTACAGCGAACCGTGTTCGATCTCCCGTTCGAAGTCACCGTTGGTGGGCGGCGGCCAGCCGCGCTCGGCACCAATGCGGGTGCGCATCTCGACCCAGCCGTCGAACACCGCTTCGTACGCCTCGTCATCGGTCGCCCCGACGAAGCC
>CALMLJ010000284.1 GCA_937868025.1 uncultured Acidimicrobiaceae bacterium | reverse complement strand
CGACGCGGTCGAGTCCGAACGCCCCCCGGGTCGCGGCGATGTTGTCCTTGATGTAGGGCGCCTCGAGGGCCGACTGCTTCGAGTCCACCTTCAGCTTCTGTAGTGCCGCCGGGTACACGGTGCCCGCAACGATCGCCATCAGCAGCCACAGCGCGAGACCGATCATCGGGAGGCCCCATCCCCGCCGCCGGATGTTGGCCACGAACATCGCAGCGACCAACACGGCAATGAGGACGAGCAGCAACCGCGCCGGCAGGGTCGCCTTCACGTCGGTGTAGAGCGCGCCCGTGACGACTCCACGATCCGACAGCGTCATGCGGAACCGGTCGAGGTAGTAGTCGATCGCCTTCACCAGCGCGATCGCGGCCAGGAGGATCGAGAGGTGCGCCTTGACCTTGATACCGGCGGCGGCGCCGGCTCCGGGGAGGTGCAGCGAGCCGGTGAGGTAGTGCGCCATGGCGACGAGCAAGGTGACGATGACGAGCGCCGCGAACGTCCAACCGACGAGGTAGGTGATGAACGGCAGCTTGAAGACGTAGAAGCCGAGGTCGACCTTGTTGAGCGGATCCTGCTGGCCGAAGCTCTGCCCGTACCGGAAGAGCACCCAGTTCTTCCACTGCGACGACGCCCCGACACCGGCGATCAGCGCGAAGCCGAGCGACACCGACAACCAGACGGCACGCTGCCGAACGCCGACGAGCTCGCGATACCGCTCGATCAGTTCGTCACCGGTACGGCGGGCGACCACTGCGGGAGCGATGCGATTGGCCACCAACAGGTTCGTGCCGAGGAGGGCGAAGAACGCCAGAGCGAACAGCAGCCCCATGATGCCCTGGTAGCCCCACTGGCGCTCCCAGGCCGCGGCCACGCGAAGCGAATCGAACCACAGGAAGTCGGTGTAGACCCGAGCCAGCCCGCGGAGCGAGAAGAGGAGCACCACGAACGCCACCGCCACGGCGATGAGCACGGAGCGGCCTCGCCCCGAGACTCCCCAGCGGACGCGGCGACGTGGCAGGTCCTCTGGGTTACGCATCAGGCCGAGCGTACTAAGGGACGGGCACCAACAGACACCGGCACCCGGGGTGCGCCGGTGGGCAGATGTCACCCGTGGGGAACTCGTGGCCGACCGTCACCGGGCCGGCGAGCTGGTTGTCCTCACCGTCAGGACACGGCAGCCCCCCGTGATCGACCATCCAGCACAGCTGTTGGTCGGGGGACGCAGCCGCCATCACGCCGCGGCTGAACCCCAGCGTGGCGATGTCGCCGGACAGTTCACTGATCCGATCGTTGCGCCACTCCCGGTAGGTCGCTCGCAGCCGGTCGACCAACTCATTGCGGTCGGGCGACGTGTCGTCGCTGTCGTCGATCACTCGGGCCAACTTGGCTCGGAGCGGATCGATACCCCACTCCCCGACCGCTGCCAGCAGTTCGTCGAGGGCGGCCTCGACCGCTGCGTCGTCGAGTTCGTTGCCGATGGCAAGGAAGTCGGCACCGGCGGCGAGCACCTCGCGGAGGTCCTTGTGGATCGCGGCGCGGTAGGCCTCGATCTGGGTGTCACGGCTCGGGAGCAGATCGTCGGAGCCCTTGAGCTTGCGGTTCCGGCGAACGAGGTCGAGGACCTCGTTCTCCTGATCGGTCACCACCCGCCGGACGCGTCGGCCGAGGGCCTGGGCGACGTCGCCGAGGAGGGCATCGCGCTGGTCCAACATCGCTTGTTGCGCCGCCGCCCCAGCGTCGTCGAGGAGCTCGATGTCGTCGGTCACGTCGGTGCCGCCGGCAACCGACCGCTCGGCCTCGACCGCACTGAG
>CALMLJ010000283.1 GCA_937868025.1 uncultured Acidimicrobiaceae bacterium | reverse complement strand
AACCTGAGCGAGGAGGCGGGGCCGCCCGATGTGGGGACGGTTCGGCAGGACGAGGCCGGTGTCATCTGGAACCTCTACTACCGGAACTGCGAAGGCACGGTTCAGTACGTCTGGGTGCCGATGCTGACGGCGGCCGATCTCGGTGAGCTCGCCTTCGATCAGGTGTTGAAGAACTTGCCGAAGCCGCTGCCAGCGCTGTCTCCGGACATGGCGGTCGGTGGCTATGTGAACTTCGAGACGTGGCTGGCGGTGACCGATCCGGGCGTGATCACGGCGACCTCGTCGATTCCCGGCCTGTCTGCGACGGCGACCGCGCGGGTCGTGCGGATCGAGTGGCGGCCTGGCGATGGCTCGCTCGTGACGTGCGAGCCGTTTGGTGCGCTGCCACCGACGCCCGACTTCACGGGACCGGCGCCGTGTGGGCACACGTTCACGCAGCCGTCCCACCCGAAGGTGACAGGCACTTCGGATGATCGGTATCACGGGTCCGTCACCTTGGTCTGGGCTGCGAGTTGGACGGCATCGAACGGCGCGTCGGGCGACCTCGGCGAGGCGTCGTCGACGGTGCCGTTCGTCTACCGGGTGAGGGAGATTCAGACGATCGGAGCGGAGGGCTGACCATGGCGACCGTGCTCGAACGAACGACGTCCACACGGGCCGAGCGTCCGCCAGCAGGACCGTCGCGAATGTCGTCTCGTGCCCGAGGTCGGCTCGCCCTCGGGGCGTTGGTCATCGCACTGGGCGTCCTCGTGAACCTCGCGATCTACCGCGGCGTGAACGACAAGTCGGCGGTCCTGCAACTGGCACGTGACGTTCCCGCCGGACAGCAACTCACGAGTGATGACTTCCGCTCCGTCGAGATCGGTTCCGACGGCGCCTTCCGTTCGGTGCCGGCGGGGGACCTCAACGCGGTGGTCGGCTCGTACGCAAAGGTTCGGTTGATCGCCGGGACGTTGCTCGCTCGCGAGGCATTGCAGGCAGGTCCGCTCGTCGCTGCAGGCGCATCGGTCGTCGCAGTGACGGTTCCGTCGGGAGAGGTGCCGATCGGATTGCGCGAACGGTCACGGGTCAGCGTGGTGATGGTGGCGTCCGACCGTTCGTCGCAGTCCGTGGAGGGACGAGTTGTGGGGCTGCCGACCGCGTCGACCTCGTCCGGTCAGGTGTCGGTGTCGATCGAACTCGCGGCAACGGATGCGGCAGCCGTGGCGAGCGCCGAGAAGGTCAGGTTGGTGTTGCTGGATCCAGGAGCGGCGGGATGACGCTGCTCGCCGTCTGTGGGGATGCCTCGACGACGACGGCGTACGCGCTGGCGGCCTTGTGGCCGTCACCCGACGTGCTGCTCGTGGAGGCAGACCCGAGCGGCGGTGATCTGGCGGCCTGGCTCGACCTGCCCGAGCAGCCGGGTGTCGCCACGGCGGTGACGATGGCCCCGACGGGTTCGTGGCCTGTGATCGAGGCCCAGGTTCAACGACACGGACCGCTACCCGTGCTCGTCATGCCGATACTGGCTGCGGAGGCTGCGATTGCGGCTCGAGAGGCGGCCGCTCGTCTCGTCCCCACGTTGTCGGCATTGGCGGGCGTGACGGCGATCGCGGACTGCGGCAGGTGCGTGCCCTCGGCGCTGTCGCCGGTGGTGACGCAGGCGGCGATCGTGGCGGTGACGATCCGGCAGCCCCCGACCTCGCCGCGTGCTGCTGCCGCGCACCTTGATCGGGTGCGTGAACTCGTCACGGCTCTCGATGCCAGGGCCTTGCCGACGGTCGCAGTACTGATCGGGGAGGAGCCCTACAGGGCAAGCGAGATCGCCGATTTCCTCAGCGGCCCCGACGGCGGGGTCCCCGTTCTCGTGCTTGCGGACGACCCAGTCGGCGCCGCGATGGTCGCAGGCAGAGAGAAGATCGGTCGAGGTCTCCAGCGGAGCCACCTCGCGAGGAGCGCAGCTGCAGCGGCAAGCGAGCTGGCGGTTCGGCTGGCATCGTCGCTCTCGGTGGATGTTGAGGCGGTCGAGCCATGACCTCGTGGGATCCTGACCTGGGGGTGAGCGAGCTCCCGCCGGCAGAGGCGGTACGGGTCGTCCGGCATGTCGCCGATCGCCTTGCCCGGCGGCTGGCGGAGGAGATCGAGGCACGCCGCCTCGCTGACGGCGACGGGGCGACCGGGGTGCCGCTGGAACGGGACCCGCTCGGACAGGAACTGCTGATCGGCGAATGGATCGGCGAGGAGCTGGGCGCTGTCTCACAGGCCCGAATGCAGCGCGGGCTGAGCCGTCTCTCCGATGCGACCGACGGCGAGTTACGACGCCGGGTCATCGCAGAGCTGTTCGCGTTCGGCCCACTCCAGCAGTGGATGGACTCACCCGACGTCGAAGAGATCGATGTCAACTCTCATCTGCACACGTGGGTGTCGTACGTCGACGGCCGCCAGGTGGATGTCGGCCAGCTGTGGAGTTCGCCGGCGGACCTCGTCGCCTTCCAGAAGCGCATTGCGCTGAGGATGGGAACGGGGGAGGGGCGGCTCGACACCTCAAGTCCGCAGCTCACCCTGCAGGCGGCCGACGGATCTCGTGTGGTCCTCGTGCTGGGTGGGCCGACCGAGCATGGCATCTCGACGCAGCCGCGCATCGCGATTCGCCGGTTCGTGCTCCCTCGGCTCGGCATGGGAGCGCTCGCTGATGCCGACATGTTCCCGCACGATCTGATCGAGTTCTTCGAGGCGATCGTGCGCACCGGCTTCACCGTGCTCGTCTCCGGTGGTCCGGGGGCGGGCAAGACAACGTTCCTCGTCGAGCTGTGCGGGCTGATCTCGCCGATGGAGCGGCTCATCACCGCGGAGAAGGCGCTCCTCGAGTTGCGGCTCGAGGACCACCCGGACCGGCATCCGAACGTGGTCGCACTGCACACGCGGCAGGCGAACTCCGAAGGGGTTGGCGAGGTGCACGTGCGGTCGATCGTCGAGCTCACTCGACGCCTGAACCCGGACCGGGTGATCGTCGGAGAGCTGGTCGAGGACGAGGCGCTCGACATGCTCGACGCCGCGTCGATGTGCAAGCGCGGATCGATGGCAACGATCCATGCGCATCGACCCGAGATCGCCCTGACGAGGTTGGCGTACTACGTCGCGAAGTCGAACACGAAGCTGCCCGAGTACGCCGTGTGGAACCAGATCGCAGGAACGATCGACTTCCTCGTCCACATCGACCTGGTTCGCAACAACGGGACGGGCCGCCCGGTGCGGCGGGTGACATCGATCCGGGAGATCGCCGGGATGGGCGAGGCCGGTGGAGTGGCGTCGAGCGAACTGTTCGGCCTCGATGAGAGCGGACAGCTCGTGCAGCGCTGTGCCATCGAACCAGGGCATGCACGCCAGATGATCCTGGCCGGGTTCGACCCGACACGATTCGTCCCTGCGGGAATGAACGGAGTCCGGTCGTGGGCGTGATCGGAGCGATCCTCGCCGGCGCGGTGGTGGCGGCCGGCATCGTCCTCGTCGCGACGGCAGTCCGACCGGAGCGTGCCGAGGTCGAGCAAGCCGTGAAGGTGCCGATCGATTTCCGTCCGCTCATCGGCCGGGCAGCGGCCGCAGTCCTGGTGGCGGTGGTCATCCTTGCGGCCACCCGGTGGGTACTTCCCGCGCTGGTATGTGGAGCGATCGGCTGGTGGGTGGTGGGGCTCATCGCCGACCGAGAGAAGAGTGGGTCGGGCGAGTTGGAGCGCGTCGAAGCGTTGGCGACGTGGACAGAGCAATTGCGCGACGTGCTCATGGCGGGCGATCAGCCGATTGGTGCCATCCAGGCGACCGTGTCGACTTGTCCCGAGCCAGTCCGCCCGCAGGTTCGAGCACTGGCGGCGCGCCTTGGTCGGCAACCCGAGCAGGTGGTGCTCCGACAGTTCGCCGACGAACTCGATGACCCCACCGCCGACCTCATCGCTGCCGGCCTCCTTGTCGCGCTGACCAAGGGCGGCCGGGCGGAGCGCGTGCTGTCGTCGCTCGCCCAGCAGGCACGACACCAAGCTGAGCGCCGCAAGCTGCTCGAAGCGGAACGTGAGCCGGCCCGACGCGAGGTGTGGTGGGTCACCGGACTGATGACAATGCAGCTGCTCGGCGGGCTGTTGTTCGCCCGCTCCTCGTACCTCGCTCCCTACCGAACCTTCACAGGCCAGGTGGTGCTCGGTGTCCTTCTCGCCGCCTTCCTGGGACTGATCATCTACGTCCAACGGCTGTCTCGGTTCACCCGACCGGCACGCTTCCTCAGCCTGAAGGGGATGCGATGAACCTCGCGCTCGTCGTGTTCGGTGGCATGGCCGTCGCTGCCGGTGGATGGCTGTGTCTCACGGCGTTCGGTACCACGACCCCACCGCTAGCGCGAACGGTGGCGCATCTCCACCGGCCACCGATTCGCCGTCCGGCGGGTTCGAACGGGTGGACAAGCTTCGGCTCAACGGCCCTCGGCCTCGTTGGAGGGCGTGGCTGGGGCGACACCACTCGTCGACGACTCGACCTCGT
>CALMLJ010000282.1 GCA_937868025.1 uncultured Acidimicrobiaceae bacterium | reverse complement strand
CGTCGCGCACGCCGATGTCGGCCTTGACGATGCCCCAGTGGTCGAGGATGACGGCGCCGGTGATGACCATGTCGGGCGTGCCCTCGGCGCGGGTGGCGACCGACTGGCCCATCGATTCGCGAATGACCTTGCCGCCGCCGAAGAGCACTTCCTCGCCGGCGCCCCCCGACGAGCCACCACAGTGGTCGTGTTCGACCTCGATGAGCAGGTTCGTGTCGGCGAGCCGGATGCGGTCACCGGCCGTCGGGCCGAACAGTTGGGCGTACCGGGCGCGGGTCATGTCGGTCATGCCGCACCGCCCGCTACCGGGGAATCGAGGGGCCCGGCGACGTCGCCGCGCAGGCCGCGAACGATGCGGGCTCCGGCAATCGGCACCAACTCGACAGTGCGGTCGATGCCCGGTTCGAACCGGACCGCGGTGCCCGCGGCGATGGCAAGACGGTACCCGCGTGCCTGTTCGCGATCGAAGGTCAACGACGGATTGGCCTCGGCGAAGTGGTAGTGGGATCCGACCTGGATGGGCCGGTCGCCGGCGTTGACGACCTCGAGGGTGATCAGCTCGGCGTCGCCGAACAGGGCAACGGGCTCGTCACCGACGAACACCTCACCGGGGATCACGAGCGCCCGCTCACGGGATCGGCTGGTGGATCGTCACCAGCTTCGTGCCGTCGGGGAAGGTCGCCTCGACCTGCACCTCGTCGATCATCTCGGGCACACCCTCCATCACGTCGTCACGACCGAGCACGGCACGCCCGGCTTCCATGAGGTCGGCGACCCGCCGACCGTCGCGCGCGCCTTCGAGCACGAACGAAGTCAGCAACGCCACGGCCTCGGGATAGTTGAGTTTGAGCCCTCGGGCCTGCCGGTCCCTCGCCACCATCGCGGCGAGGGAGATCATCAGGCGCTCTTGTTCATGGAGCGAGATCTGCAAGGCAATCGATCCTGTCGGTGCGTCGACCATGGGAGGGCGGTCGAGAAGAAGCTAGGGAGGGGCCGTGTCCCCGGGGTTGCCCGATTGTTGCCGACGTGTGAACGCACTGCTCAGCGCACCGGTGGCCGACCGTAGGACACCGCGGCACGGACGGCTTCGGGCGCGCCAGCGACCAGCTCGGCGTCGGGACGAGTCCCCAGCGCGTCGTTCACGGTCGAGAACGCGAGACGGCACGCGACGAAGCAGGTAATCGCAAAGATCTGACGATCGTCGAAACCGACGGACCGGAGGGCGTCGACGTCGGCGGCAACGGTGCGGTTGGGGTCCTCGACGACGGCGCGGGCCCATCGGGCCAGCGCGCGCTCGGTGTCGTCGAGGCCCTCGTCGCTACCGCCGAGCACCGCGGCCGCCACCTCCGCAGAGGCCTCACCCGCGAGTTTCGTGCCCCATGCCAGCGAGCAGTACGCGTCGCCCAGTTCGGAGGCGCACGCGGCGACCAGGACGCCCCGCTGCCGAAGCGTCAACCCGGCCGAGCGCACGGCTCGGCTCAGCAGCTGGAAGAGTCCGTCGTGCATCGACGGGTCGTGCCCCCACAGGCGGGACAGGTTCATGACGTAGCCGTAGCTCTCGAGGTCGTCGTCCAGCAGGCGTTGGCCGTCCGGCGACGGTTCTGGCGGATCGAGGAATCCGTGAGGGTTGGTCGACGCGTCCACTCCGACGCCTCCTGGTTCGGGACCGGATGCGGACATGTTGCCAGCGCCGCGCTCAGTCGTCGTCGCGGACGAGGACCAGCCCGCCGAGCCATGTCACGATGCTGTAGACGATGGCCGCCCAGAACGCCGTCCAGAACCCGTTGATCA
>CALMLJ010000281.1 GCA_937868025.1 uncultured Acidimicrobiaceae bacterium | reverse complement strand
AACTCGACGTCGAGGACGGGACCGAGGTGGCCCCGGCGACGGTGGTCGTCGGCGCTGCCGTGGTGGTGGTGGTCGTCGAGGTGGTGGTGGTGGTCGTCGGTGCCGCCGTGGTCGTCGTCGTCGTCGTCGTCGTCGTCGGCGCGGCCGTGGTGGTCGTGGCCTTCGTCGTGGTCGGCGCGGCCGTGGTGGTCGTGGCCTTGGTCGTGGTCGTGGCCTTGGTGGTGGTCGGCGCAGCGGTGGTGGTCGTGGCCTTGGTGGTCGTCGGCGCAGCGGTGGTGGTCGTGGCCTTCGTCGTGGTGGTGGCCTTGGTGGTCGTCGGCGCAGCGGTCGTGGTGGTCGCCTTGGTCGTCGTGGGCTTGACGGTGGTCGTCGTCGACGTGGTGGTCGTGGCGGGCGGGATCGCACCGCAGAACTGCACGTTGGAGATGTCCGGGGTGTTGCCGCCCCCGACCTTGGGCAGACCGGCGTTGGAGAACGTTCCGCTCGAGGCGGGCGGCGTGAACGTGGCCGTCACCGAACCCGGACCGCCCTTGACGATCACGTTCGACACGGGCTTGGTCGACGTCCAGGTGCCCCCGTCGTCGCGATCATTGCCGATGTTCACGACGCTGCCGTTGCCGGCAGGGCCGTCGAAGTCGTAGTGCCGGCCCGACCACACGAACTTGGCGATGAGCTGGGTTCCACCCGGGCAGCTCGGCTGCACCGACGCGGTGGTCGTCTGGACCAACCCCAGCCCGAGGGTGGAGCCACCGACGAGCATCAGCGCGACACCGACCCGCAAGGGGTTGAGGCCACCGACGATGCGGCGAGGGTTGAGTTCCATGATGTCCTCCGGAGTCGAGTTCGAGCTCCCACCCACGGCTGGGTGAAATCACCTAACCGGTATCGGCCGGGTTCGGCCGCTGTTGAGAACTTCTTCGTTCGGCCAACTGATCGGCCCGGGTCCAGGACCTTCTCAGGTCCTCCCCCCGACGATCCGATACCTGCCCCGTGCGGAGAACGACGACATGGGGTCAATTCGGGAAGAGCGCTGCGCTGGTACTCGCGTTCGTGGCCGTGGGGGTGGGACTGGGTCCGACGGCCCATGCCGCGCCGCCGGACACGACCGACGCGCTCGTCGCCGTCGAGTCCGAGGTGCTCGCGCTCGTCGAGCTCGGTGCGTTCCCCGAGCCGCTGCCGGCGAAGCTTCGTGACGTCGCCGACGACTGGCGGTCGGAGGTCGAGGGGTACACCCGCAGCGACCTGATCGACTGGCTCCAGGCCTCCGACGAGGACGCCGCCCGCGAGCTCGAGCGGCTGGGCGGCACCCAGCTCAGCCCCGATGTCCGCGCCGCGCTGCGACGTCTTCCTCCCGACGCCGTCCGGGCGATCGAGTCGGGCGCGCCCATCGCGATGCCCGCCTCGGTGTACGAACACGCGCTCAACGATCTCGACTACCGCAACGGCAGCGCGCCCTCAGCCGGGGAGGCCGCACCGGCAGCGGGTGGGGGAGTCGCCCCGCGACCCGAGCCCCGCGCCGACGGCACACCCCTCGTCGTCGTCCTCGGAGCGGGTGCCGCCGTGGTGGTCGCGGCGCTCGGTGCTGCCATGGTCGTGTGGGGGCGCCGGCGATCCACCGCTGTCGCCGCCTCCGACTCGGGCGTCGCTCGCCTCCTCGACGCCAGTCGCCGGTTCGGATCGTCGGTGGCGGTCCCCGACATCCACCGAATCCTGTTGGAGGAGACCGTCGCACTCACCGGCGCCGACACTGCCGCCGTCGTGTCCGTGGAGGACGGGTCGTCCCTGCCCGCTGTCGTGACCGAGACGACCGTCGGATCGCTCGTCCCCGGCCACCTGGGTCGCGGCATCGTCCGGCGGGTGCTCGACACCGGCGTCGGACTCCGGACCGTCGCCGCCGACGCAGCGATCGCCGGCGGCCCCAGGGCGGTCCTTGCCGTTCCGTTGGTGCGTAACGGGACCATCGTCGGGGCCGTGGTGGCCCTGCGGGGTGCCGAGCAGCCGTTCGACCCGGCGGATCTCGATGTACTCGGCCAACTCGCCCCGATGGCCGCAGCCGCGCTCGTGTCCGCCGGGCTGCACGACAATGTCGCCGAACTGTCGCTCACCGACGGCCTGACCGAGCTGGGCAACCGGCGTCGCCTCGACCGTGATCTGGTCGCTGCGCTGGGTGCGGGGTCGGGCAACATCGGGTTCGTGATGGTGGACATCGACCACTTCAAGCAGTTCAACGACACGCACGGCCATGTCGCCGGCGACGACGTGCTGCAGGGCGTCGCCGCCCTCCTCCGAGGTGCGGTGCGCGCCGGAGACGTCGTGTACCGCTACGGCGGGGAGGAGTTCTGCGTGCTGCTGCCCGACACCACTCCGCTCGAGGCGGCCGACGTGTCCGAACGTCTGCGCCTCGCCGTCGAGAGCCATGTCTTCCCGGGCGGCGAGACGCAGCCGGCCGGCCGGGTCACGATCTCGGTGGGAACGACCGTGGCGAGCCGGATCGACCCGATCGAGGTCAAGGAACGGGCCGATCACGCGCTCTACGAGGCGAAGCACCGCGGCCGCAACCAGGTGGTCGTCGAATCGATCGTCGTCACGCCCGTCGACGAGTGACGTCGTCCGAATTCTCAGGACGACGGCGTCGTCGGTCGATACCTCCACGGTGACGACCGATTCGAAGACCTCCAACGTGGTTCGGGCCGGCGGGGTCGCCGTGTTCGCGCTGGCCATCCTGGGGGCCGGTGCAGGGATCGGGCTCTCCACCGCTGACGCCGAGCCCACCTCGGCGCCGCTCGCCCCGTCGCCGCTCGGTGCGGCACCGCTGCCGACCATGTCGCCGCTCTGGGTGATCGTGGTCGCCGTGGCCGAGAGTGTCCTGCTCACCATCGGCACGTTGCTCGTGTTGTCGTTCGTCCGCGACGTCCGGCGCCGCCGGGCCGTGGTGACTGCGCTGCCGACCGTCGAGTCCGATCTCGATCGGGCGCTCCAGGCGGTCGCCGGAGCCTCCGACCGGTCGGCCGCCCTCGTGGCGATGGCCGCCGGCGCGTCCGAGTCGACGCACGCCCTCACGGTGGCCGTGGTTGTCCGGTCAGGCCGCGGCGTCCTCGAGGTGGCCACCTTGTCCGGCGAGCCCGTCGGGTCGGACGCGCTGGTCCCCGCCGGCGTGTCGACGGTGATCGACCAGGTCGCGCCCCGCCGCTGGGTCGACCCCGGTTCCGACGACGGATCGGTCGGTCCCCGCGCCTACATCGTGGCCCCGGTCGTGGTCGACGGTTGCGCGATCGGCGCGCTGGTCGGCACCCGGCCCGGAGCGACCGCCTTCGGCATCGCCGACCTCGACGCCGTCTGCCAACTGGCCGCAGTCGAGCTGCCGGCCGAACCGGCGCTCGTCGACGACCTCACCGACCTGCCGACCCGCCGGCGTCTCGACCACGACCTCGGCCTCGTCGCCAAGGGCAGGTGGGACTGGCCGTGGTCGCGATCGACCACTTCCTGCGGATCGGCCACGAGGTCGGTCCCGCGGCGATCGATCGCCTGGTGCGTGAGCTCGTCGATGTGGTCGCCGGTGCGGTGCGCGACGGGGACCTGGTGTACCGCTACGGCGACGGGCAGTTCGGCGTCCTCCTCCCGTCGGCGGGGAACGACGAGACCGCCGAGGTCGCGGAGCGGCTCCGGGTGGCGGTGGAGGCACACGAGTTCGCCCTCGACGAGGACACGACGGCCCGCCGGATCACGGTGTCGGTCGGTACGGTCGTCGCCGATGCCGGTGCGCTCGCCGACATCACCCGCCGCGCCGACGACGCCGTGAGCGAGGCGGAACGGTTCGGGCGGAACCGGGTCGTGGTGTCGGGCCACGCCTGATTCCCGGTCGACCGGTAGCGTGGTGCGCCATGGGGCGTGCTCTGAACGGTGAGATCGAGATCGAATGGGAGGAGCGGGGGCCGTCGAACGGCGAACCGATCCTCCTCGTGATGGGGCTGGGCGCTCAGATGATCGCCTGGCGCGACGGGTTCTGTGACCGTCTCGTCGATCACGGGTACCGCGTGATCCGCTTCGACAACCGCGACGTCGGCCTGTCGTCGACGACCGCGGCGACGCCCCCCTCGTTCGGCGAGATGGCGACGCTGTTCGGTCCGCGTCCGGCGCGTCGGCCCGTGCCGTACACGTTGTCGGACATGGCATCGGATGCCGCCGCAGTGCTCGACGACGCCGGTGTCGAGGCAGCGCACGTCGTGGGTGCCTCGTTGGGCGGCATGATCGCCCAGACCCTGGCCATCGAACGGCCCGAACGGCTCCGATCGCTCACCTCGATCATGTCGAAGACCGGCGCGTTGCACGTGGGGCTGCCCACGCCGCGAGTCCTGCGCAAGGTGATGCAGCCGACCCCCGTCGAGCGCGAGCTCGCGCTCGCCTACGAGCTCGAACGCGCCGAGGTCACCTGCGGGCCGCTCTTCGACCGCGACGCCATGGAGACGTTCCTGGCCGAGGCATACGAGCGGTCACCCGAGCGTGGGGGCATGGCGTTCCAGTTGAGCGCCATGTTCGCGTCGGGCGACCGCACGCGGGCCCTTCGCAACCTCGATGTGCCGACGCTCGTGATCCACGGTCGTGCCGACGGACTCGTCCGACTCAGCGGTGGTGTGGCGACCGCCCGTGCGAT
>CALMLJ010000280.1 GCA_937868025.1 uncultured Acidimicrobiaceae bacterium | reverse complement strand
TACACGCTCAGCCGCCTGATCGGCTGACGGGGCCGGTTCGACCATGGCGTTCGTGCGGTCCGTCGAGATGGTGTGGGACCAGGTCACCGACCGCTCCCAACACCCGTTCGACGTGCCGGCCATCGCCCACCTGGACTCGCTCGACCTCGAGGCTCCGGTCACCTTCTTCGTCGGGGCGAACGGCAGCGGCAAATCGACGCTGCTCGAGGCGATCGCCGTCCATCAGGGCCTCAATCCCGAGGGCGGGACGCAGAACATGACGTTCTCGACCGTCGAGCGGGAGTCCGTGTCGGCCCTTCACGACCATCTGCGCGTCGTCCGCAGCGGTTCGCCCCGAACCAAGTTCTTCCTGCGGGCGGAGTCGTTCTTCAACGTGGCGACCGCCGTCGACGAGTACGGCGTGCATGGCTACGGCGAGATGTCGTTGCACGACCGGTCCCACGGCGAGTCGTTCCTGGCACTGGTCGAGCACCGGTTCACCGCCAACGGCCTCTACCTCCTCGATGAGCCCGAAGCCGCCCTCTCGATCCACGGACTGTTCCGGCTCCTCGTCGAGATCGACCAGCTGGTCCGCGCCGGAAGCCAGTTCCTGATCGCCACCCACTCTCCGGTGCTCATGGCGTTCCCCGGAGCAGTCATCTACGAGTTCTCCGAGGGCGGCATCGACCGTGTCGATTGGGACGATGTCGACACCGTCGGGATCACCCGCTCGTTCCTCGACGCGCCCGAGCGCTTCCTGTCCCGCCTGCTCGCCGACCCCGAACCCGACCCTGACGGCTGACGGCTGACGGCCGACCTCACACGTGCGAGCTCACCGTTCCCGGAAGTCGAGCTCGAGCACTCGGGACGTCTCGGCGAAGCCGGCTCGCCGGTACAGGCCGAACGCAACGTCAGAGGGATGCACGGCGAGATAGTCGAGACGGCGACGCCGCGCCTCGTCGATCAACGCGTCGACGAGCTGGGATCCGACTCCGGCCTCCCTGGCCTCGGGCGCCACGTAGACGCTCTGCACGTACGCCGAGCGCCGCTCGAAGTGCGCCGGACCGGGAATGCGCTCGACGATCGCCAACCACGCCATGCCGACGACGACGCCGTCACGCTCGGCCAGGAACGCAGGGTGGGTGTCGGCGTGACCGGCACACCACTGCGCGAACCGGCGGGAGAATTCGGCCTGCGACACCCCCGACTCACCGCGATCGTCGACGCGCCACCTCCAGCGGAGCTGCGCCAGCGCCTCGAGGTCGGCGTCGTCGTGCAATCGTGCTCGGCGAATCGTCACGCACCGATTCTTGCCGGATTCCCCGGCAGCGAGGGGTGGGTGTATTACCCCACCATGAAGTAGGTGGTTCTTCCTGGCCCAATTGGGTGAAATTACCTTCGTTCAACTTAGAACGATGCTCGGGCGGCCGACAGCATCGGCATGCGTTCGATCAGAAACATTGCTCGGCGAACCGTCGCGCTCACCCTCCCCATGGCGATCGTGGCCACGTTCCTCGTGGTCTCGCCGGCATCCGCAGCAGCGACCGTCACCGTCGGGTCCGTCCTGAAGACCGACGGCACCGCCCCCTTCGACGGGGTGGCTGCCGCCGGCAACGACACCGGGGCCAACAACGGCGTCGTACGCACCTTCGACTTCGCCACCTACGCGGTGACCATCGGCAACAGCGGCCTCGGCAACAACATCAACAACACCACGGTCACGGCGACGCTGCCCGTCGGCATGGTGTGGAACGCGCTCGACGGCACCTGTCTCACCTCCGCGGTGACCCCGGTTTCGAGCATCTCCACCGACCGTCGCACCATCACGTGCAATATCGGCTCCCGGTTGGCGGGCTCGCTCGTCGAACTGCCCCTCGTCGCCTACCCCCTCGGGACCGTGCCCAACGGGACGACCAAGACCGTCGACTTCACCGTCGCCTACAACGACCCCGGGTCCTCGAACGCTCGGATCACCCAGGCAGGCGGTTCGGTCGAGCTGGC
>CALMLJ010000279.1 GCA_937868025.1 uncultured Acidimicrobiaceae bacterium | reverse complement strand
TCGCTCGAGGGTCCGGCGCCCGCCATGGAGGTCGCGGTCGACATGGCCAAGCGCGCCGTGTGGCTCCTGCCCCTCACCGTCGTCGTCGGCGGCTTCTGGGGTGTCAACGGCATCGCGTCGGCGGCCTACGCCCTGGCGATCGTCGTCGTGAACTTCCTCCTGTCGGCCTGGCTCCTCGCCACGACCGGCCGTATCTCGTTCGCCTTGATGGCCGGAGCCGCCCTGTTCGGCTACCTCCTGCGCCTCGGCCTGATCTTCGCTGCGGTCATGTTGGTCCGCAACGCTTCCTGGGTGGAGATGCTGCCGCTGGGCATCATGCTCATCGTCACCCATCTGGGGCTCCTGTTCTGGGAGCTCCGCTACGTCTCGGGTTCGATGGCCTTCCCCGGTCTCAAGCCCAAGCCGGTCCAAGCAATGTCCGACGATTCCCACGCCGCTGAAGCGGCCTGAGAACCCGACCGAACCTGACACGTTCGAAACAACGAGGAGTGACGCGTGCTCGCTGAGGTGAAGTTTCCCGGCATCGAAGAGATGGTCGAGTGGCCGGCCATGTTCTTCAAGGACACGAATTTCGCGTTCAACAAGGTGGCGCTGCTGTCCTTGATCGCCATGGCGATCCCGGTCGTGTGGTTCCTCGTCGCCGGCTCGAGCGCGAAGAAGTCGCTCGTGCCCGCCGGCCCCCAGAACCTGGCGGAGACGTCGATCGAGTTCATCGAGAAGCAGGTCATCGGTCAGGCGATCGGCGCCGACGGCATGCGCTACCTGCCGCTCCTGCTGTCGATGTTCCTCTTCATCCTCTTCGGCAACCTCTTCGGCATCATCCCGACGTCGCACTTCGGTGCCAACGCCCGCATGGCCAACCCGGTGCTGCTCGCCCTCCTCACGTGGCTCGTCTTCATCGGCGTCGGCGTCAAGCACAACGGCCTCAAGTACTTCAAGGAAGCGCTGTTCCCCCCGGGCGTGCCGCCGGCCCTCTACATCCTGGTGACGCCGATCGAGCTCATCTCGACCTTCCTCGTGCGGCCCTTCTCCCTCGCCGTCCGTCTCTTCGCCAACTCGCTCGCCGGCCACATCCTCCTCATCACCTTCTCGGTGCTGACCGCCACGCTGTGGACGAAGAGCCTGCTCGTCGCCGCTGCGCCGTTCTCGTTCGGAATGCTCGTCGCCTTCACCGGCTTCGAGCTCCTGGTGGCCTTCCTGCAGGCGTACATCTTCGCCCTGCTCACCGCCGTCTACATCGGTGGGGCACTTCACCCCGCCCACTGATCCGGTCCGCACCGTCCGGTGCGGCCTCAACTGAGGCGACGCCTCAGCGATACACAGCCTGACCAAACATCTGGTGGCGCACCCACCGGAACTCACAGGAGAAACCAACAACCATGTCCACGCTCACCCACATCGCCCACACGGTCGCCCAGCAGGCCGAAGGCCTCTCCGCCGATGAGCAGAAGGCCATCGCCGGCGCTTCCGGCGCCGGTATGGCGTACGGCCTCGGCGCCATCGGCCCCGGCATCGGCATCGGCTACCTCGTCGGCCAGGCCGTGCAGGCCATGGCCCGCCAGCCCGAGTCGGCCGGCCAGGTCCAGACCACCATGTTCCTCGGCATCGCCTTCACCGAGGCCCTCGCCCTCATCGGCTTCGTGGTGTTCATCCTTCTCAAGTTCGTCTGATCCAGACAACCCTGTTGTTGGTTGGCAGCGGGGGGCTTCGGCCCCCCGACGCCGGTGAACCGACGACAACACACGACCGAACCGTAGAACTCAACCAGGAGTAACCCATGCTTGCAGCCGTGCTGAGCATCCTCGCCGAAGGCGGTGAAGAAGCCAAGGAAGTCGTCAACCCCGTCATCCCGGACATCCCGGAGCTGATCTGGGGCGGCATCGCCTTCTTCCTGCTGCTCATCCTCATGAACTGGGTGCTCTTGCCCCCGATCAAGCAGGCCATGCGCAAGCGCGACGAGCAGCTGCGGGGTGACGAAGAGGCCGCCGAGCGCGCTGTCGTCGACTCCGAGCAGGTCCGCCGCGACTACGACGCCACCCTCGCCGAGGCCCGCGCCGAAGCCGCCCGCATCATCGACGAGGCCCGCCAGGGTGCCGACGCCCAGCGCGCCGACATCATCCGTGCCGCCGACGACGAGGTCGCCTCGCTCCGCCAGGCCGCCCTCGCCGAACTCGAGGCCGAGCGCGCCGCCGCCCTCGGCTCGATGCGCACCGACGTCGCCGCCATCGCGGTCGCCGCCGCCAGCAAGGTCGTTCAGCAGGACCTCGACGTGAGCGCCAACCAGTCCGTCGTCGACGCATTCGTCAGCTCTGCTGACAGCAAGGCCTAGGAGGCACCGATGCTCGCACTACTCGCAGCCGAAGAGGGCAACGGCTACTGGCTCCCTCACGACATCAACGAGGTCATCTGGGGCACGCTCGCCTTCGCGATCGTCTTCGGGCTCCTGATCTGGAAGGCCGGCCCCGCCATCAAGACGGCGCTCGCCGCCCGCCCGGCACGTATCAAGGAAGAGCTCGACACCGCAGCCGCTGCCCGCAGCACCGCCGAGAAGAGCTTCGCCGACGTGAAGGCCGCCCTCGCCGACTCCGACAAGGAAGCGGCCCGCATCCTCGAGGAAGCTCGCGAGACCGCCTCCAAGGTCGGCGCCGACATCGTGGCCCGCGCCCACACCGACGCCGCTGCCATCAAGGAGCGTGGCCAGGTCGAGATCCAGAGCGCCCGCCGCCAGGCCCAGGCCGATCTCACCGCCGAGGTCTCCCGTCTCGCTCTCGGCGCCGCCGAGAAGGTCATCGAGTCCAACCTCAGCGAGGCCACGCAGCAGGCCCTCGTCGAGAGCTACATCAGCCAGGTGGGCGCCGCCAACTGAGCGGCTGCACCGGACACAGGAACATCACCATGACCGACACCCACATCAACTCCTACGCCGAGGCGATCTCCGCGATTGCCGCCGCCGAGGGCAACACGGCCGCCGTCGAGAACGAGCTGTTCTCGTTCGTCCGGGCGTTGCAGAGCTCCGACGAGCTGCGTGCGACCCTGTCCGATCCGAAGCTTCCGCTGGCCCGCCGCCTGCAGGTGGTCGAGGACCTCCTCGACGGCAAGGCGAGCGGTACGACCGCCTCCATCGTGTCCCTCCTCGTGAGCAACGGGCGAGTCGGTGAGCTCGAGGCCATCGTCGACGCCGCCCTGGCCCGCTCCGCCGAGTCGCGTGGCGAAGCCGTGGCGGAGGTGCGCTCCGCTCTTGCGCTCACCGAGGACCAGCTCACCCGTCTGGCAGCGGCCCTCAAGGCCAAGACCCACCGCGACGTTGCCGTGCGCAACATCGTCGATCCCTCCGTCGTCGGCGGCATCGTCACCCAGATCGGTGACACGCTCTTCGACGGTTCCGTTCGTACCCGCCTCACCCAGCTGCGCGACGCGTTCTGAAGTCCTGCGTTCTGAAGTACTGCGTTCTTAAGGAGAACCAAGCACCATGGCCGAGTTGACCATCAACATCGCCGACATCACGGCAGCCATCCAGAAGAACCTCGACGGGTTCAACCCCGACGTCAGCGTCGGCCAGGTCGGCCGTGTGGTCGAGGTGGGCGACGGCATCGCCCGCGTGTCGGGCCTCCCCGACGCCACCGTCAACGAGATCCTCGAGTTCGAGTCGGGCACCCTGGGCCTCGCGCTCAACCTCGACGAGGACTCGATCGGCGCCGTGGTCCTCGGTGAGGTCGACGACATCGAAGAGGGCCAGACGGTGAAGGCCACCGGCCAGATCCTCTCGGTGCCCGTCGGCGACGGCCTCCTCGGCCGTGTTGTCAACACGATGGGTGAGCCCATCGACGGCAAGGGTCCCCTGAGCAACGTCCAGGACCGCCGAGTCGAGGTCCAGGCGCCCGGCATCATCGGTCGCCAGCCCGTGGGCGAGCCCATGCAGACCGGCATCAAGTCGATCGACTCGCTCATCCCGGTGGGCCGTGGCCAGCGTGAGCTGATCATCGGCGACCGCAAGACCGGCAAGACCACGGTCGCCATCGACGCCATCATGAACCAGAAGGGTCTGGGCGTGAAGTGCATCTACGTGGCGATCGGGCAGAAGGCCTCGACCGTCGCGCAGACCGTGGCCCGCCTCGAGGCCGCCGGCGCCATGGAGTACACCGTCGTCGTCGTGGCCCCGGCCTCCGACCCGGCGCCGTTCAAGTACCTCGCTCCCTACACCGGCTGCGCCATGGGCCAGCACTGGATGGAACAGGGCGACCACGGCCTCATCGTGTACGACGACCTGTCGAAGCAGGCCGAGGCCTACCGCCAGGTGTCGCTCCTCCTCCGCCGCCCACCGGGGCGCGAGGCCTACCCCGGCGACGTGTTCTACCTGCACTCCCGTCTCCTCGAGCGTGCCGCCAAGCTGTCCGACGCCCTCGGCGCCGGCTCGCTCACGGCGCTGCCGATCATCGAGACCAAGGCCGGTGACGTCTCGGCCTACATCCCGACGAACGTGATCTCGATCACCGACGGCCAGATCTTCCTCCAGGACGACCTGTTCAAGTCCGGTATCCGTCCGGCCGTGGACGTCGGCATCTCGGTGTCCCGCGTGGGTTCGGCCGCTCAGATCAAGGCCATGAAGACGGCCGTGGGCACGCTCAAGAGCGACCTGCAGCAGTTCCGTGAGCTCGAGGCGTTCGCCGCCTTCGGTTCCGACCTCGACGCCGTGTCGAAGGCCCAGCTCGACCGTGGCTACCGCCTCACCGAGCTCCTCAAGCAGGGTGTGGGCCAGCCCGTGCCCGTGCAGGAGCAGGTCGTGGTGCTGTTCGCCGGCACCCGAGGCTTCCTCGACGGCATCGAGATCTCCGACGTGCAGCGCTTCGAGGCCGAGCTCCTCGAGTACTTCCGGGGCCGCCACGGCGACCTGCTGGCCTCCATCAAGGAGACCGGCAAGGTCGACGAGGACACCCTCGAGAACGCCGTGAAGGCGTTCGGCGCCCAGTTCGTCCCGACCGGCGGTGCCGCAGGTATCGCCGCGGAGACCGACGTCTCCGAGTTCGCTCCCGCCAAGTTCGGCCAGGCCGTCGCTGCCAACCACCTCCCCGAGGACGAGACCAAGCTCGTCGAGGACGAGGCGTAAGCACATGCCCGGCGCACAGGAGCGAGTACTTCGCCGCCGCATCGGCAGCATCCAGAACACGAAGAAGATCACTCGTGCCATGGAGCTCATCGCTGCGACCCGCGTGGTCAAGGCGCAGATGGCGGCGAACGACGCTCGGCCCTACAGCGAGCAGATCACCACGGTGATCGCCAACCTCGCGGCCGGCGGCACGTCAGTCAGCCACCCGCTGCTTCGCGAGGCCGGCGACGTCCGCAAGGTCGGCGTCGTGGTCCTCACGTCGGACCGCGGTCTGGCCGGCGCGTACAACTCGACGGTCATCCGCTCGGCCGAGCGCGTGATCGTCGCGGCGAAGGCCGAGGGCAAGGACTACTCGCTGATCACCATCGGCAAGAAGGCCGAGGGCTACTTCAAGTTCCGCAACTACACGATCGACGCCGCGTTCACCGGCATCAGCGACAAGCCGACCTACGAGGACGCCCGCGAGGTGGCCGCCAAGGTCACGGAGCTGTTCAACGACGACGTCGACGTGATCGAGCTGGCCTACACCCGGTTCGTGTCGATGGGTACCCAGGAGGCGGTCGTGCGCCGGTTCCTTCCCCTCGAGACCGCGGCACCCGCCGCCGACGCTCCGGCGTCGACCGGGCCCTCCGCCGAGTTCGAGTTCGAGCCCTCCCCGGCCTCGGTGCTCGAGTCGCTCCTGCCCCGCTACGTCGAGAGCCGTCTGTTCGCAGCGCTCCTCGACGCCGCGGCGTCCGAGCACGCCAACCGGCAGCGGGCCATGAAGGCCGCGACCGACAACGCCCAGGAGCTCATCATCAAGCTCCAGCGCAAGATGAACCAGGCCCGCCAGGACGCCATCACCACCGAGATCATGGAGATCATCAGCGGTGCCGAGGCCCTGTCCGCCGACAAGGGCGGCCCCGAGGACCTGCTCCTCGACCACCTCAGCACCGATCCGTTCCCCAAGCTCGCGCTGCCCGGCGGTCACACGCCCCACCAGCACTCCCACCTGTAAGCCATCGGAAAAGAACAGGACACGCCATGACGGCCACTGACACCACACTCAAAGAAGGTCGCATCGTCGCCATCGCCGGACCGGTGGTCGACGTGGAGTTCCCGCCCGACGGGCTCCCGCAGATCAACCACGCCCTCGAGTTCACGATCACCGTGGACGGCGTGTCGACCAAGGTGACCGCCGAGGTCGCCCAGCAGATCGGTGACAACCGGGTGCGGGCCATCTCGATGAAGCCCACCGACGGTCTGGCTCGCGGCACCGTGGTGCACAACACCGGTCGTGGCATCAACGTGCCCGTCGGCGACGTGACCCTCGGCCACGTGTTCAACGTGATCGGTGAGCCGCTCGACGTCGCCGCCGACACGCTCGACCTGTCCAACCGGTGGGACATCCACCGTCAGGCACCGTCGTTCGACTCCCTCGAGCCGAAGGCGCAGATGTTCGAGACCGGCGTGAAGGTGCTCGACCTCCTCACCCCGTACCTGCAGGGCGGCAAGATCGGCCTGTTCGG
>CALMLJ010000278.1 GCA_937868025.1 uncultured Acidimicrobiaceae bacterium | reverse complement strand
GCGGCGGCGCATCGTCGCCCGGTCCGACAACGGCGACGTCACGGTTCGGTACCCCTGACCGATTGCGGCGCCTCAGCAGTCGTCGAGCGCCTGGCGGTAGGCGTCGGCCATGAGCACGACGCCCTTCTCGCTCAGGTGCACCGTGTCGTAGGTGATTGCCGGGTTGCCCCCGTTGTCGGCGATCGTGCGGTTCCAGTCGAGGACCTCGACGCCGTCGTTGAGCTCGGCGAGTTGGGCCAGCTGGTCGTTGACGGCCGCCGCTTCGGCCTGGCGCGCCGCGCCGGTGGCCGTGTCGGTGATCCCCGTGTTGATCTGCACGAGGTAGCGACAGCCGACGTCGCCCAGCAGGTCGAGGATCTGCTGGATGTTCGCAGCCGTCTGTGCGGCGGGTACCTGCTGCAACGCGTCGTTGGTGCCGATGTTGATGATCGCCGCTGCGGGCTCGGACGCCGCGATCACCTTGACGTCCTCGATGACCTGGTCGGAACGCGCTCCGAACTTTCCGACGATCTCGACAACACGATCCTCACCGAGCGCCTGGGTGAGCGGCTCGCGGGACAAGTCGGTGATCGAGTCGCCGATCAGGCCCACCTTGTCCTCGTCGGCGGTCCCGCATCCCACAGCGACGATGACGAGGAGGAGGGACAGGAGCGTGGACGCGGTTCGGTTCGGCACACCACATCGTGCCCGACCATGGGGTCCCCCAAACCGGGAATCCCCGAACCGGGGGACCGAGGTTGAACCGGTCATGTCTTGGCCGGTTTGTCGTGCGAACATGGCCTCATGCGCGCAGATCGGCTCGTCGCCATCCTCATGCTCCTGCAGACCCGCACGCAGGTGACGGCGGCTGAGGTCGCGGCCGAGCTGGAGATCTCCGAGCGCACTGCGCGGCGCGACCTCGAGGCGCTCGGGACGGCCGGCCTGCCGGTGTATTCGCGCCAGGGGCGCAACGGAGGGTGGCAACTCCTCGGGGGTGCCCGGACCGATCTCAGCGGACTGACCGCGGCTGAGGCGCGAGCGCTCTTCTTGGTGGCGGGGCCGTCGTCGTCGGCGACCCCCGAGATCAAGGCGGCCTTGCGGAAGCTCATGCGGGCGCTGCCCGAGTCGTTCCGGACCGATGCCGAGGCGGCGGCCTCGGCGCTCGTCATCGACCCGTCGGCGTGGGGGAAGCGGACCCGTGACCGTTGGACGCCGCCGCTGCTCGACGACCTGCAACAGGCGGTCATCGACGGCGTGCAGGTGAACCTCGGGTACGCCACCCCGAGGCGCGACCCGAGCACACGGCTGGTCCATCCACTCGGTCTCGTGGCCAAGGGCACGAACTGGTACCTGGTCGCGGATACCGATGCCGGGCTCCGGACGTTCCGCGTCGATCGGGTGACGGCGGTGGAGCGCACCGTGGATCCGGTGGTTCGGCCGGCCGGGTTCGATCTCGCGTCGACGTGGAAGGAGTTGGTCGACGGGGCGACCGAGCGGTGGGCGACGCTGCGGGCCACCGGGTTCGCGGCCCCGTCGATCGTGGGGCGGCTCGGGGGTCTGCTCGGGGACCGGCTGCGGATCGGGCCGGCCCGCGCCAGCGACGGCTGGGTCGAGGTCGAGGTCTCGGGATTCGAACTGCGGGCGTTGGCCGGTGAGCTGGCGGGATGGGGCGGCTCGCTCGAGCTCACGGGGCCGCCGGAGCTGACCGAGCTGCTGGCCGCCATCGGCGCCGAGCTGGTCGCGACCTACGCCGGGTCCGGCGAGCGCAGCGGTTGAGGTGGGCTCGGGGGTGCCCGGCGGTCAGGTCTGTTCGCGGAACCACTCCTGCAGCACGGCGCGGTACGCGCGGTCGTAGCGGTCGTACTCCGACCGCAACGCGATGCCGGGCCAGTCGGGGGGCAGCAGTGTGTCGGGCAGGAGGGGATCGGACTGGAACTGGCGGAGTACGGCGGCGCTGAGCACGAACCCGTCCGCGAGTGCGGAACGGTCGCCCGCCTCCAGTGGACCGACGAGTCGAGTCATGCGACGCCGGAGATCGTTCGCCTCCTTCGACCAGTCGACGAGGTCCCAGAGACGGGTCGCGAGTTCGCTCGGGTCGCCGGCGGGTGTCGCCGTGAACCAACGCACGTACTCGAGCTCGGGTTGGGGCCCGAGGTTGGCGGGCCGCAACCAGAGCCCCTCCCGCAGCTCGGCGTGGCGGAACGTGACAAGGGCCTGGCGAAGCGCGGCCCGGTCGGGCGCGGGCCGGGCACCGTCGGCGCCGATGACCGCCTGGCTCCACGTCCCGTCCCATCGGGCGGTCCGGCCGGCGCGGCTCGTCGACTGGCGGGCTTGTCGCTGCAGCAGCGCCGGCCCCGTCAGCTCGTAGGACGCCCCGTGTGCCGTGACCTCCCGCGCTGCCGCCATGCGGGACAGCGCTGTGCGCGTCGTGCCCTCGGCGATGCCGAACAGCTCGGTCGTCCGCACCAGGAGCTGGGTCGGCAGGCGAGGCGGGTCGCTGCCGAGGAGGACGCTCAACAACACCGATCGAGCCGTCAGCGCGCGTTGGCCGTTACGACTTGTTGACACGTGTTTGAGTTTCGTATTGCATGGGGTGCATGGCAAGTCCGATCTCGTCGACGGTGATGGGAGCGCCGCGTCTCGGCGGCGGCAACATGGTGCCGCACCCCGACCTCCTTCCCGCCGTGTTGCCCACCGATCGCCTCACGGTGTCGGCAATGCCGGTTCCCGAACTCCGAGTCGAGCTCCGCCGGATCGACGACGTCCGCAACGTGGGCAGCGTCGTGCTGTGCTGGGCACACGCCGCCCTCACGATCGGCCTCGCCGTCCGGCTCGCCAACCCGTTCGCGTACGCCGCCGCCGTGGTGTTGATGGGGCCGGTGTTCGCCCGGTTCGCGATCCTCGGTCACGAGGCGGCCCACAAACTCCTGTTCACGAACAAGCGCGCGAACGACATCGTCGGCAAGTGGTTGCTCGCCTCGCCGGCGTTCGTGCCGTTCAAGCTGTACCGGCGCAGCCACTTCGCCCACCACAAGGAGGAGTTCGGGCCGAACGAACCCGACCTCTCGTTCTACGTGGGCTACCCGGTCAGTCGGCGGAGCCTGCGTCGCAAGCTCGTGCGCGACACCGTCGGCATCTCCGGCTGGAAGAACCTGAAGGTGCTGCTCAAGGCGTTGGGCAAGTCGTCGTCGCGCCCGTTCGCCGCGCCGATCGCGTACGCCCAGGTCGCCGTGTTCGCCGTGTTCCTGCTCATCGGTCGGCCCGAGTTGTATCTGCTCCTCTGGCTGCTGCCGTGGATGACGTCGTGGCGGGTCGTCAACCGGCTCCGGGCCATCGCCGAGCACGGCGGCATGGAAGCGAGCCGCGACCGTCGGCGGACCACCCACCACGTGCACCAGTCGCTCCCGGCCAAGTTCTGGATCGTCCCGTTCAACACCGGGTGGCACCTGGCGCATCATGTCGACATGGGGGTGCCGTGGCGCAACCTCCCGAAGCTGCACGCCGAGCTCGTGGCCGCGGGCTGGGTCGTCCCCGAGCTCGAGTACCGCAACTACCGCACGCTGTGGCGCGCTGCCCGGTCCGGCGAGGAACGGGTCCGCGCATGAGCGAGGTCCGAGTCGAGACCGATGGTCCGATCATGATCGTCACGATCGACCGCCCCGACGTGCGCAACGCGGTCAACCGCCCGGCGGCTGACCGGCTCGTCGACGCCTTCGGTTCGTTCGACGCCGACGACTCGTTGTCGGTGGCGATCCTGAGCGGTGCGGGCGGCACGTTCTGCTCCGGCGCCGATCTCAAGGCCGTGGCGTCGGGCACCGGCAACCGCATCGAGGCCGACATCGACCTCGACGGTCCGATGGGACCGACCCGGATGGACCTCTCCAAACCGGTGATTGCCGCCATCGAGGGCCATGCCGTCGCCGGAGGACTCGAGTTGGCAGTCTGGTGCGATCTCCGGGTCGCCGCATCCGACGCCACGCTCGGCGTCTACTGCCGGCGTTGGGGCGTGCCGCTCGTCGACGGCGGTACGGTTCGGCTTCCCCGCCTGGTGGGCCACGGCCGGGCGATGGACCTGATCCTGACCGGTCGAGGCGTCGGTGCCGACGAGGCGCACCGCATCGGCCTCGTCGACCGCGTCGTCGCTCCGGGCACCGCGCTCGCCGCGGCGGTCGATCTTGCGCACCAACTGGCAGCGCTCCCACAGACGTGTCTGCGCAGCGATCGCCGATCCGCCATCGACCAGTGGTCGCTCGACTCCCGCGACGCGTTGGCCCACGAGACCGACCTCGGCCTCGCCACGGTCCGCTCCGGCGAGACGCGTGAGGGTGCCGCGAGGTTCGCCGCAGGCGAAGGTCGACACGGCGCCGCAGGCGAAGGTCGACACGGCGCGGGTGCCTGACTGACAACATGTCGGCGTGACCGACACGGTGCCCGACCCCGAACCCGAACCGGCGTGGCGGCGGGCGACTGCGGGTGAGTCACGCTGGGCGGCGTCGATCGCACTGCTGATCGCGATCGCGTGCCAGATGGTCCTGCCGGTGGAGTTCACCACGCACCGTTGGCTGGTGCCGGCCATCGAGCTCGGCATGCTCGTCTGGTCGCTGCTCATGAACCCGAACCGCATCGATCGGCACTCGGGCGCGTTGCGGCGGGTGAACCTGGCGCTGATCGGCGTGTTGACGGTCGCGAACGCCCGCGCCGCGTGGGGGCTCGTCGACCACATCGTCGGGGGCCAGGCGACCAACGCCGGGCGTCTGTTGGTGTCGGGTGCCGCGATCTGGGTGACCAACATGATCGCGTTCGCCCTGTGGTACTGGGAGTTCGACCGGGGCGGCCCGGGGCGCCGGAGCGAGGGAATCCGGGAGTACCCGGACTTCCTCTTCCCCCAGATGCAGAACCCCGACCTCGCCCCGAAGGACTGGGAGCC
>CALMLJ010000277.1 GCA_937868025.1 uncultured Acidimicrobiaceae bacterium | reverse complement strand
TGGAGAACACCAGCGCGAACGATCTGACCGGCTTCGAGGTGTACTACTCATTCGCGGACCCAACTGACAACGTCACTGAGGGCTACTACTCCAAGCTCCCGAACTCGTTCGCCATCCCTGCGGGCGGAACCCGGGTCGTGCACTTCGACAACTCCGGAGCGCCCGATCACTTCCCCGTCAACAAGTACGGCCTCTACTCGACATCGAAGAACGCGCTCGACGTGACGGTTGCCGTCAGCGCCGCGGACGTCGCCGTGCAGACCGCAACCGTCAAGAAGGACGCCGGTGGCGCCGAGAACGCCGCCGAGTAGACCGACCCCTAGCCTGCAACCATGAGCAGTCCAACCCCCACCGTTGTTCTCATCGTGGAGGACGACGAGGGAATCGGTGGAGGTCTCGTGCAGGCCCTCTCGGGGGAGGGGTACACCCCGCTGTGGTGTCGCAATGGCGCCGAAGCCCTCGCCAACGCCAACGACGAGGTCGACCTCGCGATTCTCGACCTGGGTCTCCCCGACATGGAAGGTCTTGAGCTCTGCCGCGAACTCCGGTCTCGGCTTACCCAGACCCCGATCCTGATCCTCACTGCTCGCAGCACTGAGACCGACATCGTCGTCGGCCTCGACGCCGGGGCAGATGACTACCTCGTCAAGCCGTTCCGGTTGGCCGAGCTGCTCGCTCGTCTTCGCGCCCTCGATCGGCGGCGGGTTGTGCACAACGCGGCCGACCGACTGGTCTCGGTCGGAGACGTCACCGTCGACACAGCAGCCCGGCGCGTCTACCTCGATGACGTCGAGATCGAGTTGCGAACGAAGGAATTCGACCTGCTCGTCGTCCTGATGCGCAACGCTGGAGCAGTCGTCAGCCGCGAGGACGTGATGGCTCTGGTGTGGGACGAACACTGGTTCGGCTCCACCAAGACGCTCGATGTTCACATGGCGGCGCTCCGCCAACGCCTCGGGGAGGACGGCCCCACCGGTGGTCGGATCACGACGCTTCGCGGCGTCGGATACCGCTTCGAGCTCTCCCCTCCCGCGCCGATCCCCACGTTGCCGTCGCGATGAGGCGACGCCTCCAGCGAACGATCCTGCTCATCACGGTCGCCGCCGTCGCGGGGTTCGGCGTGCCGCTGGCTCTCTCGGTTCGAGCTCGGAACGTCGACAATGCGCTCCTCACCCTTGCGGAGGAGGCATCCCGTGCCGCAGCCGCAGTGCCAGGCTCGTACGAGAACGAGAACGACCTGCCCGAACTCCCCGCCTCTGACGCTGATGTCGACATTGCGCTCTACGACTCTGCAGGCAGACGGCTACTTGGCCATGGGCCCCGATCCGACACGACCGTCTCGTCGGCACTCGCAGCACGATCGACCCAGCGCAATCGAGACGATCTCGTCGTCGTGTACCCGATCAGCTTCGAAGAGCGCATTGTCGGAGCCGTGCGTGCCAGCACGCCGCGGTCGGCCGTCGTCGCCCGAACGCGCCGCACCTGGGCCGCGATGTCGGTGCTCGCCGCTGCGGTGCTCGCCGCTGCGGGCGCAGTCTCTGTGCTGCGGAGCCGGAGCCTCGCTCGGCCGCTCGCTGATCTTCGAGTCGACGCGGACACCCTCGGGCAGGGGGGTGAGGTGCTACCTCGACCTCCGACAGGCATAGATGAGATCGACGTCGTGCACGATGCCCTCGTCGATGCCGCCACCAGACTCAACGCGTCGATGGCCAACGAACGCGCGTTCAGTGCGGATCTTGCGCACCAGCTGAGCACGCCACTCGCTTCGCTCCGGCTCCGACTCGAGACCGCTCAGCTACAAAGCAGCGACGAGAACTCGCTGGCCTCGGGGGCGCTTCGGGACGTCGAACGACTCCAACAGACGATGACCGACATCCTCGCGCTCTCGCGCGACACACTGACCCGGCGCGATCCCCAGAACCTTTCGGCGGTCCTGGCTGACGTCGCTGCCGAGTGGATGCCACGGCTTCGAGCGATCGACCGTCAGCTCTCTGTACAGATCGACGCCAAGCTGCCATGGGTGAACGCCAGCCCCGAGGCCGTCCGACAGATTCTTGACGTCCTCATACACAACGCCATGGTCCACGGCGCCGGCACCGTGCAGTTGACAGCTGAGTCGGTCGGGACGGGCGTCATCGTCGCCGTCGCCGACGAAGGGACGGCCGTACTCGACAAGGCTGCGATCTTCGAACGACGCAACACCGGATCGGCCGGCACCGGGATCGGACTGGCACTCGCGCAGCGCCTCGCCCAGGCTGAGGACCTGCGACTTGTCCTCGTGAACCCAGGCCCCCACGCAACATTCCACCTGGCATTCGCAGGACGGTAAGTAGCCAGCGCTCGACAGTATTGGGCTCGTCACGCGATTCGATGGGAACCGTCCGGGGCCTGTGACTTCCCGGATGTCATCAGCGGTCACGGGGTCGCCGGCCGAGTCCAGATCGGCGAAGCGAAGAGAACGACGGCGATGAGGGCCGTCACGAGCCCGGAGATGATGAACGGTGTGCGGCCGGTGCCGTTCCAGGCGAGCCCGGCCCACACTCCGGCGACGAGTAGCCCTGCACCGGAGACGGCGGCCTGGATGCCCAGAGCTGTGCCGCGCTGGTGGGGTGGTACGAGGTCCGCCACCCAGGCGCGACTTACCCCGTCAGTGAAGGCGGCATAGCCGCCGTAGAGCGGGAAGAGAACCCAGAGCCAACCCGGGGTGCCCGCGAATCCGAATCCGACGTACGCAGCCGCGAAGATGAGGAGACCGGCGGCGTAAACGACGCGGCGGTCGAGGCGATCAGAGATCGTCCCGGCGGGGTAGGAGAGCGCGGCGTACGAGAAGTTGTAGAGCACGTAGAGGGCTACGACGCCGCGAAAGTCGTAGCCGAGATCCTTCGCTCGCAGCAGCAGGAGTGTGTCGGGAAAGTTCACGAGAGCGAATGCGCCGATGACCGCGATGAACTTCCAGAAGCGACGGGGGAGACCGGTGGGCACCTCGCGGCGTTTCGGTCCGACAACGGGGCGTGGTCGTTCGCGAATGAGGAACACGAGGCCAACGCTCAGGATGGCCGGGAGCACTGCGATCCACAGGAGCGGCCCGAAATGTTGGTCGACCGCGTAGTAGAGGCCGAGCCCGATGAGCGGGCCAACGACCGCTCCTGCGGTGTCGGCGGCGCGGTGGAACCCGAACGCCCGACCTCGGTTCGCCGTTGTCGTGTCGTCGGCGATGATCGCGTCGCGCGGTGGCCCGCGTAGCCCTTTGCCGACGCGATCGGTGAAGCGGGCGACGAGCACAATGGGCCATGCCCCGGCGAGAGCGAGCAACACCTTGCCCAGTGCAGAGATTCCGTAACCAGTTGCAACGATTGGGCGGCGGCGATGACGGTCGGCGAGCCGCCCGGACGCGACCTTCATCACGGAAGCCGTGCCGTCCGCGAGCCCTTCGATGAGCCCGAGAACTGCCGGCGGTGCGCCGAGGACACCTGTGACGAAGAACGGGAGAACTGGATACAGGATCTCCGAGGCGGTGTCTTGAAAGAACGACACCAACGACACGATCCTCACGTTCCGGCTCAACCCCCCGTCGGAGAGTGCGTCGCTCATTTCACCCGGAGGCCTGTCCACGCCGAGAACCTAAAGATCTCGAGACGCGGAGTCGCCGCCAGCTGGCGGTCGGAACGAGGAAACGTCGGGCTGGCAGATGACGGCCTTTCAGCAGATGCAGGGGGGCATCCGGCGACTGCGGACGCTGGAGCCTGGAGTATTCGGATCCGCGATCAGTGCTCACCTCGAGCAGTACCTGGTTGAGCGTCAGCGGCCCGCTCGATCGGTCCGGAGTGCCCATCCGGCGAGGAGTACGAATGCTCCCTCGATGATGAGCGACCAGACAGCGATCGTTTCACTCCAGTTGCCGACGTCACCGCTCGCTCCGGGCAGTCCGGTCGTGCGCGTGAGCACGAAGCCGACCAACGTGGCGGCGCACGTCGCTCCCCCGAGGGCCCACCCCCGGCGGTCCCGATGTGTCAGCAACGCGATCGAGACGATTGAGGCAGAGATCAACACGACGTATCCCAGGCCCACGTACGCAGTCTCCTCGATCTTGCCGGACAGTTCCGACGTGTGGATGGCGATCACCGCCGCCAAGAGTCCGATGGCGGACAGCGTCGTCAGAGAGAGTGGTTCCGGAGCGGAAGGTGAAGCTCCGCGGGTGGAGGTGGTTTCGGTGGTCATCGTCGGAGGTCCTTGGGGTGGCGGGGTCGAGCGGGTCGTCGCACGACGGGAACGAAGGTGACCGTACGGAGCACCGCCCCAGGTGACGGGGCGCAACTGGTTATGCGACGGCGAAGAAACGCCTCGACTGACCGAGGCACCTGTCACCCGGCGCCTCGTCCGCGAATCCTTGCCAGATCCTTACCTTCGGAGCATCGCCGGCTCCTGGTCCCGCCGATACCGTCCGACTGTGGATTCGAGACGTATGAAGGTCCCTGTCGCATCAAGGGTCGACTTCTGGATCGATGTCGCGCTGCTCGTTGCCTTCACGCTCGATTACAGCTTCCGGTTCACGGGCCTGACGATCCATGAATGGATCGGCATCGGGCTCGCTCCGGTGCTCCTCATCCACGTGACCCTGCACTGGGACTGGGTCGTGCGAACCACGCGTCGCCTCCTCGGCCAGCGAACCGGACGAGAAGCCGTTCGCTGGATCGTCGACCTCGCTCTGATGGGCGCGATGACGTTGTGCGTCGCCTCGGGCATCCTGGTCTCGAGGAAGGCCCTGCCAGCCCTCGGGTTCACCCGCCCCGCCGACGGTTTCTGGAACGGCCTGCACACCACCACGGCCGACATCGTCATGTTCCTGGTGGCGGTGCACGTCGCATTGAGCTGGAGATGGATTCTCTCGGTCGGGAGGCGAGTGCTGTGGCGTCGGCGCCGAACCGCGGGTGCAGCTCGGTGACCGGCGCGAACCGCTTCCTCCGCCGGCTCATCGTTGTCAGCGTGGTTGCCCTCGCCATCGTCGGTCTCGGCTGCGCCTGGCGCGTCAGCCCCGCGGCCAGCCTGGTCGCCGACGGAGGCGGACGACCGCCCGTTGGTGCAGCGCAGGCGGGGCCACCGCTGAGCGGTCGCCGCCAAGGTTTCGACCGCCGCAGCGGCGATGGTGGCCTCGCGCTGTCGAGCATCGACGACGTCATGCAGACGGCCGTCATCGAGGTTTGCGTTCTCGCAGCAGTCGTCGTCATCGATCGAGCGCGTCGACGTAGGCGCCCCGTGCGACCGCACGGGATCTGATCGGCACACGAGGTCCTCCGAGTGAGCGCCGCAGCGTGAAGGGATGGACGGCGGAACGGGTCAGCGAAGGCGCATGCAGAAATGTGGGTGGTCGTCTGCTGGATCAGCCATGCCCGCTGGTTAACGACCCCGACTTCGCCCCAGGCGCCAGGTGACTGGCTGATGGTCGGTGTTGCTGAAGAGTTCCCGCTCGTCTCGTTGCTCATGTGATCAATCGCCAACGTGAACGGCAATGCGCCGCTGCTCCAACTCGGCGTCGCGCGCTCGGCGGTCGCTTGAGAGGCCAAAAGGATGTCGAGTCGGAGAATCGTCGCCTCATGCGGAGGTCTGCCGTCGCCAAGCATGATGAGACTGCGTGGTAACGACCCGATCCAGCGACCTTGGTGGAGTCCCCGCCGATACCGCGAAAATCCCGCGGCCGCTCCGAATCGTTGCTCCCGCTCACGTTCGCCGGGTCCGCAGTAGCCCAATATTTCGCCCGTTCCGTCCGGTGACGTTCGCTGCGGCCACGTCTGGAATCCCTCTCAAGGTGGCGGCACGGGTTCGAATCCCGTTGGGGGTACTCACGAAAAGCCCGGAATAGAGCGGTTTCCGGGCTCTCCTCTTCAGGAAAACCCTGAGAAGGCTCGCTTTCATCTCGCGGATATCTCGCGGGAGGTGCGAGAGGGTGTCGCGAGGGGACTTCGAGCACCCGTGCGCCGAACACGTCGTCGAGGCGATTGGCGACCTCCCGGTCCCGTTCGTCGGCGGCCCGTTGGTACCGGATTGCCGCTGCGGTGGTCGAGTGGCCCAGCCTCGACATCACCTCCTTGAGGG
>CALMLJ010000276.1 GCA_937868025.1 uncultured Acidimicrobiaceae bacterium | reverse complement strand
CGCGACGGGGGCGGCTGATCCGGACCATGGGTGCCAGTATGACGGACGCCGTTCGGCCCCGAGGAGTCAGGGCCGGGAGGCTCAGACGATGCCGCTGAAGTCGGCGTGGCCCGGGCCCGATGCCAGGAACGACTTCACGCCCACGGTCGCGTCCTCGGTACCGAAGGCGTGGACGAAGTGGTCCTGTTCGAGGAGCAGGCCGTCGTCGAGGGTCGTTTCGAGTCCTCCGTCGATCGCCGACTTCGCAGCCATCATGGAGTTGGGCGGGCCGGCGGCGAGCTGGGCGGCGAGAGCTGCCGTGCGCTCCTCGAGCTCCTCGGGTTCGACCACCTCGTTGACGAGCCCGATGCGCAGTGCCTCCTCGCTCGACACCTGCCGACCGGTGAACACCAGTTCCTTGGCGATACCGGGACCGACGAGGCGCGCCAGTCGCTGGGTGCCCCCACCGCCGGGGATGATGCCGAGGAGGATCTCGGGCAGGCCGAACTTCGCCCTGGTCGAGGCGAGCCGCAGGTCGCACGCGAGTGCCAGCTCGAGACCCCCGCCGAGCGCGAAGCCCGACACGGACGCGATCGTCGGGACCGGGATCGCCGCGATGGCGTTCAGCGCGTGGAGGAACGCACCACCGACCTGGCGGACGCGCTCGGGTTCGGCGATGGCGAACGACTCGGGAGACGGGTCCGAGGCGAACTCAGTGATGTCGGCACCGGCGGCGAAGATCTTCGGGCCACCGGTCACGATCACGGCCCGTGCCTCGATCTCCCGTGAGGTGATGGCACCGGCGAGGGCCGCCAACTCGTTCAGGACCGCCACCGACAGGGCGTTCACCTTGCCGTGCTGGAGTCGGATCGTGGCGACGCCGTCGGCGTTCGTGAAGTCAACGAGTTCGGACATGGCCGACAACGTAGCGGCACCCTCCCGCTTCGCTCCCCTCCCCTGGGATCTCGGTCGCGCAAACTCCCGCTTCTCGGGTTTTGGTCGCACAAACTCCCGCTTCTCGGGTTTTGGTCGCGCAAGCGCCCGCTCAGCGGGCACTTGCGCGCCCGAAATCTCAGGCGGGACTGGGGTGGAGCGTGCCGCCCACGGTCTTGCTACCGTCGATGCCACTTCCCCTCATCCCAATGTCACGACCTCGTGGATGAGGACATGGATCTCGCGGCCCTCGATCGGCTCGCTCGACGCCAGCACGGCGTCGTCACCACCGCACAACTCCTTGCGCTCGGTTGGAGCGCCTCGGCCGTGAGTCGAATGGTCGCTTCGGGCCGCCTCGTGCGGCTGCATCACGGCGTCTACCGGCTCGCAGGGGCTCCAACGACGTGGCGCCAGCTCGTCATGGCGGCAACCCTCGCCGCCGAGCCGAACGCCTTCGCGTGCCACCGAACCGCTGCGGCCCTTCATCCGCTTTTCAACACACGAGGTGGGATCGTGGAGGTGTTGGCTGAGCGAACGCCACGTCACCGTGCCGGGTCGGTCGTCCGCCATCGGACCCTTGACCTGCCGGCGGTGGATCGCTGGGTGATCGACGGCATTCCGGTCACGGCCGTGAACCGGACGCTCATCGACGTCGGCCGCTACTGGACCGTCGGACGCGTCTGGTCGTTGCTCGACCACGCCGTCCGCGACGAGCTCACGACCTACGAGTCGTTCGAGGCGCGGGTGCATGGGCTCGCCCGACAGGGCCGCAACGGCATCGGCACCGCTCGAGAAGTGCTCCTCCGGCTCGGGCTCGACGGCACGTGGGGATTCGAACGAGCCATGAGACACGCGCTGCGAGATGCCGGGCTCCCGAAGCCGACCCGAGAGTTCCGCGTCGACATCGGCCCCAACCGGTACTACATCGACTTCGCCTATCCCGAGGCCAACCTCGGCATCGAATGCGACTCGACGCAATGGCACACGTTGCCGTCCCAGGTCGCCGCAGGCCTGAAGCGGGCGAATGAGATCAACGGCAGTGGGTTCCTCCTCCTGAGTTACTCCTCGTCGCAGCTGCGGGACGAGAGGGAGGCGGTCATCGCCGAGATTTCGAGGCATCTCCGCGAGCGCTCACCCGGGCGCATGTGAGATTCGGGCGCGCAGATGCCCGCTGAGCGGGCGATTGCGCGACCGAAACCTCGGAGGTGGGGCACCGGCGAGGTGCGCTGGGAACAAGCGGGCGCCTTCGTGGCGTTGTACCTCGCGGAGTGCCGGGCTCTAGCCTGGGACGTGGACCCAGCACCGGTTCGTCAGAGGAGTTCGTCGTGCGCGACAAGGTCGCCGAAGTCATCGAAGTCGTCCGCCCGGCCATCCAGGCCGACGGTGGCGACATCACCCTGCTCGATGTCGACGAGGCCGCCGGCATCGTCACGGTCGAGCTGAGCGGCGCCTGCGTGAGCTGTCCCGCCTCGACGGTCACGCTCAAGGCCGGCATCGAGCGCATCATGAAGGACCGGGTCCCCGGCGTGACCGAGGTCCGGCAACCGGGGGAAGACCTCGTCGAGACCGGCACCACCGTCTCGCTCTGAGCGTCGGCATCGCCCTACCCTCGTCGGGGTCATGGCCCCCGTGAATCCCGACGACATCGAGCAGCTCCTCGACGACGCTGCTGGTGGCCGCCGCGCCGCGCTGGCGCGCCTCCTGTCCGTCGTCGAGCGAGGGGGCGACGGAGCCCGGGTCCTCGGCCGCCTCGCGCATCCCCGCGGGGGGCAGGCCTACACGGTCGGCATCACCGGTGCCCCCGGCGCCGGGAAGTCGACACTCACCAACGCCCTCTGCGCGACGGTTCGCGAGGCCGGTGACCGGATCGCAGTGCTCGCCATCGACCCGTCGTCGCCGTTCTCCGGCGGAGCGATCCTCGGCGATCGCATCCGTATGGGCGACCACACCCTCGACGACGGCGTGTTCATCCGCTCCATGGCCACGCGTGGCCATCTCGGTGGGTTGTCCCTGGCCACGCCGTCGGCGGTGCGGGTGCTCGACGCCGTTGGGTTCCCGTGGGTCGTCGTCGAGACGGTCGGGGTGGGCCAGGTCGAGGTCGAGATCGTCGGCTCGGCCGACACGTGCGTCGTGGTCGTCAACCCCGGCTGGGGCGACGCGGTCCAGGCCAACAAGGCCGGCCTGATGGAGATCGCCGA
>CALMLJ010000275.1 GCA_937868025.1 uncultured Acidimicrobiaceae bacterium | reverse complement strand
GTTCGCTGGAGCATGCACCCCGCCGATATCGGGGGCTTCCCCCATGGCACTTGATTTGTCCTGCGTTCTCGCCCCTCCAGGGGCGGAACGGCAGGACAGAACCGGTGGGGGCGCGCCGGCCTGGTCCGGGCTGGTCTGGGCTGGTCCGGGATCAGGTGGGAGGCGGGCGTGGTAGGTTCTGCGGACCAACCGACGCCGTTGACATCGAGCGGGAGAGTTCCGGCGGCACCGCCGTCGGGCACCGAAGGAGCAACGCCCCGCAATCTCTCAGGTCCCGGGACCGCTCGACGTAGGCAACTCTGGAATCGAACCCGGTCAGCGGGTCCCGGTGACAGAGGGGAACCCCAACAGGAGTTCGCCCGATGCCGTCCACCGATCAACCCTCGATCACCGACCTGCTGTCCATCGGTCGTGAGGAACGCTTCGCCGACCGTCACCTCGGTGCGGCCGCGGCCGACCTTGCCACGATGGTCGCCGCAGTCGGCTACGGGACGGTCGACGAGCTCATCGACCACGTCGTGCCGGAGTCGATCCGCAACCGCGACCTGCTCGATCTGCCGCCGGCCCTGACCGAGGTCGAGGCGCTCGCCCGCATCCGCTCCTACGCCGACCGCAACCGGCCGCTGATCTCCATGATCGGACGCGGCTACCACGACACCACCACTCCCCCGGTCATCCTGCGCAACATCTTGGAGAACCCGGCCTGGTACACGGCGTACACGCCGTACCAGCCCGAGATCAGCCAGGGCCGCCTCGAAGCGATCATCAACTTCCAGACGATGGTCGCCGACCTGTGTGGCCTCGACATCGCCAACGCGTCGATGCTCGACGAGGGCACGGCGGCCGCCGAGGCCATGACCATGGCTCGCCGGGCCACCAAGACGAAGGCCGAGGCGTTCTTCGTCGACATCGACTGCCACCCGCAGACGATCGCGGTCGTCGAGACCCGCGCCCAGCCGCTCGGCATCAAGGTCCTGATCGGTGACCCCGCGACCGATCTCGATCCAGCGTCGGTGTTCGGCGCACTGCTCGCCTACCCGGGGTCGTCGGGAGCGATCGTCGATCCCCGGCGCGTCATCGAGTCGTTGCACGAGCACGGCGCGCTCGCCGTCGTGGTCAGCGACCTCCTGGCGCTCTGCCTGCTGGAGGCGCCGGGCACGCTCGGTGCCGACATCGCCGTGGGCTCGGCCCAGCGCTTCGGGGTGCCGATGGGTTTCGGCGGTCCCCATGCAGGATTCCTGGCGTCCACCGATGCCCACAAGCGGTCGATGCCGGGCCGGCTCGTCGGCTACTCGCTCGACGCCGGCGGTCGCCCCGGTCTGCGCCTCGCGCTCCAGACCCGCGAGCAGCACATCCGTCGTGAGAAGGCGACGTCGAACATCTGCACTGCCCAGGTGCTGCTCGCCGTCATGGCCTCGATGTATGCCGTGTACCACGGCCCCGAGGGCCTCCGCCGCATCGCCGCCCGCACCCACGCCATGGCGTCTCGGCTCGCCGCCGGCCTCGCCGCCGCCGGCATCCCCACGACCAACGACGTCTGGTTCGACACGCTCACCGTCGAGGTGCCCGGGAAGGCCGCTGCGGTGATCGCCGCCGCACTGGAGCGGGGCATCAACCTGCGTCCGGTCGACGCCGACCACGTGGGGGTCAGCTGCGACGAGACCACCACGGTCGAGGTGATCGAGTCGGTCCTGGCGGCGTTCGGCGCCGGCGGGGTGCCGGCCGACGAGACCGTCGCGACCGGGCTGCCGACCGCGCTCGCCCGCACCACCGACTTCTGCACCCACCCGGTCTTCCACAGCCATCGGAGCGAGACCGAGATGATGCGGTACCTCCGGCGGCTCGCCGACAAGGACATCGCGCTCGACCGGGCCATGATCCCCCTCGGCAGCTGCACGATGAAGCTCAACGCGGCCACCGAGATGATCCCCGTGACGTGGCCGGAGTTCGGGCGCTTGCATCCCTTCGCACCGCTCGACCAGGCGCAGGGCTACCTCGACCTGTTCGCCGATCTCGAGGCCTGGCTCGCGACCATCACGGGCTACGACGCCGTGTCGTTGCAGCCCAACGCCGGGAGCCAGGGCGAGTACGCCGGTCTCATGGCGATCCGCGCCTACCACCAGGCCAACGGCGACCTGGGGCGCACGGTGTGCCTCATCCCGTCGTCGGCCCACGGCACCAACGCCGCCAGTGCCGTGATGGTCGGCATGAAGGTCGTGGTGGTGGCGTGCGACGACGACGGCAACGTCGACGTCGACGACCTCCGCACCAAGATCGAGGCCCACCGCGCCGAACTCGCGGCGCTCATGGTGACCTACCCGTCGACCCACGGCGTGTTCGAGGAGGCGATCGGCGAGATCTGCGGTCTCATCCACGACGCCGGCGGTCAGGTGTACCTCGACGGCGCCAACATGAACGCCCTCGTCGGATTGGCCCAGCCGGGCAAGTTCGGCTCCGACGTCAGCCACCTGAACCTGCACAAGACGTTCTGCATCCCCCACGGCGGCGGCGGACCGGGGGTGGGTCCGATCGGCGTCGGAGCGCACCTCGCCCCCTACCTGCCGTCGACGAGCGGTGCGAGCGAGGGCAGTTCGGTCGGGCCGGTGTCGGCGGCCCCGTGGGGGTCGGCGTCGATCCTGCCGATCTCGTGGTCGTACATCGCCATGATGGGGCCCGACGGGCTGCGCAGCGCCACGACGGGTGCCATCGTCGCCGCCAACTACATCGCCAAGCGTCTCGATCCGCACTACCCCGTGCTCTACTCGGGTCGTGACGGGCTGGTCGCCCACGAGTGCATCGTCGACATCCGGCCGATCGAACGCGAGTGCGGGGTCACCGGCGAGGACATCGCGAAGCGGCTGATCGACTACGGGTTCCACGCCCCGACGATGTCGTTCCCCGTCGCCGGGACGTTGATGATCGAGCCGACCGAGTCGGAGTCGCTCGCCGAGATCGACCGGTTCTGCGACGCCATGATCCAGATCCGCGCCGAGATCGAACGCGTTGCGTCCGGCGAGTGGGAGCTCGCCGAGTCCCCGCTCCGCAATGCCCCCCATCCGGCCGACGACCTCCTCGCCGAGCCGTGGACCCGCCCGTACTCCCGTGAGCTCGCCGCCTTCCCGGTCGAGTCGTTGCGCACGAACAAGTACTGGGTCCCGGTGAGCCGGGTCGACAATGGTTACGGAGATCGAAACTTGGTGTGCTCGTGCCCACCGGTCGAGGCATTCGCCGCGCCAGACTGAGCCCATGACCGTCACCGATCCGCCCCGTCCTCCTGTCAGCGGGTCCGGGAGCGGGTCGGCGTCGGCGGTCGGAGACGTCGATCCACGTGACCCGATCGATCGATCGGGCCGGTGGAAGGCGCTCGCCCGCCCGTTCGCGATCGGCACGTTGGCAGCGGTGGGCTCCACCGCGGCGGGCAGCCTCGTCGGCGCGATCGCCTCGGTCGACTCTCCGGTGGCCGCGGTCGCGGGAACCACGATCGACAACGTTCCCGGCCCGGTGCGGCGCTGGGCGATCAGCACGTTCGG
>CALMLJ010000274.1 GCA_937868025.1 uncultured Acidimicrobiaceae bacterium | reverse complement strand
ACTGCAGTGTGATCAGGAGGCGGCAGTAGCGGTTGTCGCCGGCGGCGGCAGCGCCGCTCCAGACGCCGAAGTTCACGACCTCGGTCGCCGGGTCGGCAAGCGTCGAGTTGGTGCAGTTGCCGGCACCGGGCTCCCCACCGAGTTCGGTGTAGGTCGTCGCGCCGGCGGCACCCGCGGTGACGAAGAACTGGTTGTCACGAATCACGTTGGCCTTCGGGCCCGTGGTCATGGACCGCAGGAAGTAGTCGTCGGGGACCCACGGCTCGAAGGCCCGGCTCGCGTCGCGCACCTTGCCCGTGAGCTTCACCGTGACGGGCACTGGTTGACCGTTCACGACCTTCGAGCCGACCAGCGGGAACGAGCAGTACTGGAGCGGAGCGGTCGACCCGCACGTCGCCCGCGAGGCGATCTGGATGATGTGGCCACCGTTCTGTGTCGCGTACGACGGGCTCGGCCCGGTGGCGGGCAGGGCGATCTTGTTGTTGACCACGGTGACGTTGTTCGTGTTCCACGCGCACCGCTCGAACGTCGTCTCGCGGTTCGACCACCAGAGCGACTGGTCGGAGCAGTCCCACCACGACGCATCGGTGCCGTACTGCAGATTCACCCCCGTGCCGTACCTCGGTTGGGCCAAGGGAGACATCACCCGGTTCGACACGGCGGTGGGCACGGGGCTCATCGACGACCGAGCGCCCGTCAGCGTGCACGCTCCTGACGAGAAGCCGTTGGCCGACCCGCCCGACGACTCCAGCTCGCTCGAGCAGAATCGGCCGGCCCGGTGGAAGATCGTGATGGGCCATTTGTTGCCCTCGATGAAGTTGTTGTCGACGACGATGCGACCGCTCATCGCCGACCGGATCGGCACCGCTGCCCCGCCGACGTTCTCGTAGAGCTGCGCACCCGACGAGTTGGAGATGTACATCGACGAGTCGGTGCGGATGTCGTCGGCGGGCAGGCGAGTCGTCGAGTTGTTCTTGAGGTAGTTGTCCGAGATCACCGCGTTGTAGCTGGTCTCGTACATGATCCCTTCACGGGTGTTCGCCTCGATCCAGTTGTCGAAGATGAACGAGTCGAAGTTGTTCGTGTCGTACCAGATGCCGGGGCCGTGGTTGTTGCGAACGAGGTTCGCCTGGGTCCGGATGTTGCGCGACGCCCAGAACTTCGTGCCGCCACTCATACCGTCGTCCTGCATGGGGAGGCGCAGGTCGAGCCGGTACTTGAAGTGCAAGCCGTTGTCGCGGATCTCGTTGGTCCACACGTTGGCGTCGTTCGCGAAGTAGCTCTGCACGCCGTATTGGCCGTTCTGGTCGAGGCAGGAGTCCCACAGGTTGTTGAAGTCACCGACACGCACCCCGGCGCCGGCGTTGAGCCGGACCCAGTTGCGGATCACGTTCCAGCGGACGGCGCCATCGGTGTTGACGGCAGCGAGGCTGTTGAGGCCGTTGCCGTTCACGTCGTTCGCCGCATCGACGACCCAGGCGCTCGCCATGAAGGCGGCGGACGGGTTCGGGGAAGCGATCGTCCGCATCTTCGACGAGTCACCGAAGAGCCGGATCTCGAGATGACGGAGCTCGACATCCGCCGAGTCGCCACGGACGGCGGAGTACGACGCAGCGCGACCGGCCCCGGTCGCCTCCACACCCTCGAACACCGCGTGGGTGGCGTCGGCCACGGCCGCGGCCGGAGCGGTGATGAGTCCGGCCAGGGTCAGCTTCCGCCCCGGCCGACCCGGCGGAACGACGATCGCCGCCGTCAGCGACGTGACGCCCGGCTCCACGAAGAAGGTGTGCGCGGCGTCCTGCGTCTGGGCGAGGGCGATCCACTGATTGATGAGCGCTGCCGACGTGCCGGCGGGGATCACCATCTCGGCGGGCAGCGTGCCCACGGGGGCACCGGCAACGCGTCGGAGCGTCGACGTGCTCGCCACGGTGCGAGCGTTGGCGAAGAGTCCCGCCGAGTAGGGCGGAGCGACGACCCGCCCGCCAACGACGGCGGCATCGAGCTCGCCGCAACGGTCGTACTCGGTCGCGGCGTGCGGGATGTAGGGGAACTCGGCCAACGTCCGTGCCGTCGCGGCGTCGGCAGTGCCACGAGCGCCGACGACCGTCACGACCGCGGTCGCCATCAGGAAGGCACCAGCGAGCCGAGCGCGAGTACCACGCTCCGTGAACGTCTTTGAATCACTTTCACCGCGTTTCATCACTGCACAGTAAAAGTCACACGCCGTCCTACGCCAGACCGGCGACCACCTC
>CALMLJ010000273.1 GCA_937868025.1 uncultured Acidimicrobiaceae bacterium | reverse complement strand
ACCACCGCAAACTCGGCATGGACCACATGGAGCCCGGCGGCACGACGGCGGCCTACCTGTAGGGACGCAGGCCATCAGAGACGCAGGATGCGGGCGGCGTTGTCGCGGAGGAAGCCGGGCCACACCTCGTCCTTGAACGGGACGTTCGGCATCTCGGAGTGGATGCGATCGAGCGACAGGCCCATGGGGAAGTAGCCGGCGTAGATCACCTTGTGGGCGCCGCGGGTGTTGGCGTAGTCGATGATCGCCTTCGGGTAGTACTTCGGGGCGAACGCGCTCGTGGAGTAGTAGAGGTTCGGCCACTTGATCATGAGCTTCACGGCGAGGTCGGCCCACGGCTCGCACCCGTGGCGGGTCACGAAGACCAGCTCGGGGAAGTCGTACATGACCTCGTCGATCAGCTCGACGCGTTGTGGGTTCATCTTGAGGCGGGGCCCGGGCACCCCGGCGCAGCAGAAGATCGGGATGTCGAGCTCACAGCACGTGGCGTAGATCGGGTACATCAGCTTGTCGTTGATGGGAACCTGCGGGAACGTGCCCGCCGGGAAGCAGCCGACGGCCTTGATGTCGAACTCGTCCTTCAGTCGGCGGAGGCGACGGAGGCCCTCGACGCCGGCGTGAGGATCGCACTCGGCCGACGCGAAGAACCGGCCGGGGAAGCGGCGCATGGCCTCCTGGCTGATCTCGTCGACGCCGATCATTCCCTGGGCGATGCCCACCCGGTCCATCGCGTCGACGGTGACGGCGACGGGGTCGTCGGCATCGACGAACTCCTTCTCGGGCACTTGCTTGAACATGTACTCGGCCGGGAACTCGAACTCTTCCTTCGACTCGCGGTCGCGCGTCTGACGGGTGATGAACTCGTACACCGCCTTCATGTCCCCGTGGGGAAAGCCGATCATCGTGTCGATCGTGCCGATGCCGTCGGGGATGGCCATGTGCGAGTACCTCCGGTTGCACCGGGCTCGGAGGAGACCGGTGGACGAGACTAGAATCGCAGTCTAGTTTCGCTCCGATGTCGCCCGCTGATCTGCCCGTTCCGATCGACCCCGAGTTCGCCGAGATGCTGGCGATGCTGCCCGAGATCCGGATCACCGCCGAGACGTTGCCCGAGTTCCGCGACCTGCTCGCCGCCCTCCAGACGACCCCGCCGGTCGACGGGGTGACCGCCGAGGAGATCGACGTCGACGACCACGTGTCGGTGCGCGTGCTCCGGGACGGCCGGACCGAACCGGGCGGAGCGGATGACGTGGACGGAGCGGCGCGGCCCGCCGTGCTGTGGATCCACGGCGGTGGCTACGTGCTCGGCCACCACGCGATGGACGACGGTCACCTCGGCCCGTGGGTCCTCGAGCTCGGGTGCATCGTGGTATCGGTCGACTACCGGCTGGCGCCCGAGCACCCCTACCCCACCCCGCTCGAGGACTGCTACGCCGCGCTGCGGTGGTTGCACCAGCACGCCGGCGACCTCGGGGTCGACCCCGACCGCATCGGCGTCGCCGGGCTCAGCGCCGGTGGCGGTCTCGCCGCCGCGCTCGCAGTGCTGGCCCGCGATCGCGGCGAGCTGCCGATCGCCTTCCAGTTGCTCGACAGTCCCATGCTCGACGATCGTCGCATCACCCCGTCGAGCAACTACGACGGGCTCCCCGTGTGGAACCGCCACTCCAACGAGTTCGGCTGGAAGGCGATGTTGGGCGACCTCGCCGGTCGCGATGACGTCCCGGCGACCGCGTCGCCGTCGCGGGCGACCGACCTGTCGGGCCTCCCTCCGGCGTTCGTCGTGGTCGGCGGGGCCGACGGCTTCCGCGACGAGGACATCGACTACGCGGTGCGCCTCCAACAGGCCGGGGTCCCGACCGAGCTGCACGTGTTCCCCGGGGCACCGCACGGGTTCGGATTGTTCGTGGGTTCGTCGATCGCCCAGCAGGCCGAGGCGGCTCAGCGCAACTGGTTGGCCCGCCAGTGGGGTTCGTCGTGACCCGCACCTACCTCATCACGGGTTCGGCGTCGGGCATCGGGCGCGCCACGTTCGAGTTGCTGACCGGCCAGGGCCACCGGGTCATCGGGGTCGATCTCCACGACGCCGAGGTCGTCGCCGATCTCGCCACCGCCGCCGGGCGCGCCGCGATGGTCGAGCGGGTCAACGAGCTGACCGACGGGGTGCTCGACGCTGTCGTCGCCAACGCCGGGGTGCAGGACACACCCGAGGGCTGCGTGCGCGTCAACTACTTCGGCGCGGTCGCCACCCTCGAGGGGCTCCGACCGCTGCTCGCAAGGGGCACGGCTCCCCGGGCGGTGGCGACGTGCTCGTCGTCGGTGCTCAACGAGAACTCCCCCCGACTCGTCGCCGCTCTGGTGGCCGGTGACGAGGAGGACGCCGTGGCGGCGTCGGTGAACACCGGCCTCGCCGCGTACCCGTCGTCGAAGCGGGCGCTCGCCCGCTGGGTACGACGCAACGCCCCGACCTCCGGCTGGGCCGGGGCCGGGATCGGTCTCAACGCGGTGGCGCCCGGCGTCGTCGAGACGGCGATGACGGCGCCGCTGTTGGTCGACCCGGCGATGGTCGAGCTGATCGAGGCGGCCGTGCCGATGCCCCACGGTGGCATCGCACAACCGGGGCACGTGGCCGACCTCATCGCCTACCTGACGTCGCCGAACTCGGCCCGCATCTGCGGGCAGGTCGTCTTCGTCGACGGCGGCGCCGACGTGGTGCTGCGCGGCGAGGACATCTGGTGAACTTCGACGACAGTCCGGAGGAGCACGCGTTCCGCCTGAAGGTTCGGGCGTTCCTCGACGAGCACGCCACGTTGCGCACCGGCACCGAGGCCGACTGGTGGAGCGGCCCGACCGACGAGTCCGACGAGTCCGATCTCGCCTTCCTTCGGAGGTGTCAGGACTGGGCGCGCACGGTGTACGACCACGGATGGGCTGGCATCGCCTGGCCCACGGCGTTCGGCGGACGCGGCGAGAGCGTCGCCCAGATGATCGTGTGGGCCGACGAGGTGTCGCGTTACGACGTGACCATCGGGTTCGTCGGGATCGGGCACGGGCTCGTGGGCCCGCCCCTGATGCGGCACGCGACCCCCGAGCAGCAGCAGCGCTACCTCGCTCCGCTGTTGCGCGGCGACGAGATCTGGTGCCAACTCTTCAGCGAGCCCGGCGCCGGTTCGGATCTCGCGGCGCTGTCGACCCGCGCCGAACTCGACGGCGACGACGTCGTGGTCTCGGGCCAGAAGGTGTGGACGTCGGAAGCCCACCACGCCGACTTCGGCATCCTGCTCGTCCGCACCGACCCGACCGCTCCGAAACACCACGGGATCACGTTCCTGATCGTCGACATGCGCAGCCCCGGCATCGAGGTGCGGCCGCTGCGCCAGGCGAGTGGCCAGGCCCATTTCAACGAGGTGTTCCTCGACGAGGTCCGCATCCCCGTGGCCAACGTGGTCGGCGAGATCGACGGCGGGTGGAAGGTCGCCCGGACCGTGATGGCGAGCGAGGCCGGCATGATCGGCACCGGCGGCAACGACCCGGCGAACTACGACTCGATGCTGCGCCTCGCCCGGGGCCTCGGACGCACCGCCGACCCACTCGTCCGCCAGGGCCTCGCCGACCTCCACGCCCGCGAGCAGATGATCCGGTTCATGGGGATGCGCTTCCAGACGTTCCTCACCACCGGCCGGGGCACCCCGCCCGATCCGTCGGTGCTCAAGAACTTCCACACCCGCAAGAACGCCCGCAAGGCCGATCTCGGGTTGGCGATCCAAGGCGCACCGGGGCTGTTGGACGGCGCCGACGCGTGGGAACACGGCCTGTGGCAGCGCTCGATGGTGATGCAGTTCGCCTCGAGGATCGGCGGCGGCACCGACGAGGTGCACCGCAACATGATCGCCGAGCGGGCACTCGGCCTCCCCCGCGATCCCCGCTGATCGCCCGTCACTCCCCGTCAACTTCCAGTTGCCGCACGGCCTGGCGCTCCACCAGGGTGGTCGACATGACCGAACCGACGCCCCCGACCCCGACCGTTCGTCTCGATGACCTGATCGACGCCGTTACGGCCGTTCACCCCGACGAACTCCAGCAACTGTCGGGCGCAGTGCTCGCCGCCGACCGCCTCGGGGAACTCGCTGACCACCTCGTCGGACACTTCGTGGACCGGGCCCGCCGCTCGGGCGCCTCGTGGAGCGAGATCGGGCGGAGCATGGGCGTGAGCAAGCAGGCGGCGCAACAGCGCTTCACCCCCCGCTCCGGCGCCGACCGCGGTGTCGATCCGTCGCAGGGTTTCGAGCGGCTCACCACCCGGGCCCGCAACGTGATCGTCGCCGCCCACGACGTCGCCGTGGCGAGGTCGAACGTCGAGGTGACGCCTGCACACCTCGTGCTCGGTCTCCTCAGCGAACCCGACGCGCTCGCCGGGGTCGCGCTCCAGGCGCAGGGCATCCCGTTCGAAGCGGTGCGGGCGGCGGCGATGGCGGCGCTGCCGGGTCCGGTCTCGGAGCCTCCGGCGCTCGTGCCCTACGACGCCGCGGCCAAGAAGGTCCTGCAGCTGACGTTCCGCGAGGCGCTGCGTCACGGACACAGCCACGTCGGAACCGAGCACCTCCTGCTCGCCCTCCTCGAGCACGAGGACGGTTCGGGGCCGCTCAACCGGGCCGGCGTCGACAAGGCCGCCACCGAGGTGAGCATCGCCGACGCCCTGGCATCGAGGCCGGCCCGTCCCCCTGCCTCGCCGTCCGAGGCGCCGCTGGCCTAGCGTGCCGGCCCATGCCGATCCCCGCGTTCCGACTGCTCGCCCTCACCGAAGCCGTCTCGTGGCTGCTCCTCATCGGAGCGGCGGTGCTCAAACGGGCGGCGGACCTCCCGGAAGCGACCCAGATCATGGGACCGATCCACGGTGTGATCTTCCTCGTCTACGCCGGCGCCGTGCTCTACGTGCGCGACGACCTGAAGTGGCCGGCCGGCCGCACCCTCATGGCACTGTTCGCCGCGCTGCTGCCCCTCGGCACCTATCTCATCGTCGAGCGCCGCTACCTCGCCGAAGCCCGGGTCGCCGACCTCGACGCCGCCGGCGCCTGAGGCGGACCGGCCGGACTCGACCTCGACTGGGTTTGTTCGGGGTCGCGAGCCCGCACGTCGTCTCCTCAGCCAGATGACGACCTGGAGAGCCGCAGGTGCGGGAGGTCCGGCCGGGGACCAGCGAGCAACTCCTCGACCGCGACCAGGTCGAGGTGGTCCGCAACGAGGTCACCCAGTCGATCGAGTCGGGCGGCACGCTCGGCGGCGAACGAGATGTCGGATGCCACCACGAACCGTCGGCCACACGCGTGGGCGACCTCGGCCAGGTAGCGGCGGCGGAACGCGTCGTTCTCGAGCACACCGTGCCACACGGTGCCGGCGACGGCACCGACCCGACAGCCCTCACCCGACCCGTCGGCCGCCGCGACGAACGGTTCGCCACCGGAGCGCCCGACGACGCCGTGGTGGATCTCGTACGCCTCCACCACCGAACCGTCGGCCAAGACCACCGACGGTCGGGCCAGCACCTTCTCGCGCCCGAACGTCGTGTCGACCGGCAACAACCCCAGACCGGCGACGGTCCCCGCACCCGACTCGACACCGTCCTCGATCGACGACCCGAGCATCTGGTAGCCGCCGCAGATGCCGAGCACCGGACGACCGTCGGCGGCGTGCCGAGCAACAGCGGTGTCGATGCCGCGCTCGCGCATCCACGCGAGGTCGCTGACGGTGGCACGCGTGCCGGGCAGGACGACCAGATCGGCGTCGACGAGCTGCGCCGGCTGATCCACGAAGCGGATCACGACACCCGGTTCGAGCGCAAGTGCGTCGATGTCGGTGTGGTTGCTCATGCGAGGGAAGGCCACGACGTTGACCCGGAGCACATCGTCACCGAGCGGCGCCGGACCGGAACGGAGCAGCTCGAAGTCGATGGCGTCCTCGGCGTCGACCCCGAGACCCCGCACGAAGGGCAACACCCCGAGCGTCGGGCGTCCGGTCAGGTCCGCCAGCATGTCGAGGCCCGGCTCGAGCAGGGACACATCGCCACGGAACTTGTTGACGACGAACCCGGCGATCAACGCCTGGTCGGCGACGTCGAGCACGGCCAGCGTGCCGACGAACGATGCGAACACTCCCCCACGGTCGATGTCGCCGACGAGCAGCACCGGCGTGTCAGTGGCGCGGGCGAACCCCAGGTTGACGATGTCGGAGCGCCGCAGGTTGATCTCGGCCGGGCTGCCGGCCCCCTCGCAGATGACGGCGTCGAACCGGGCCGCCAGATCGCGGTACGCCTCGACGACGACGTCAAGCAGGGAGCTCTGGGCCACGGGACCGTCGTCGCCCCAGAATGCGGACGCATCACGCTCGCCGACGGCCCGGCCCATGACGATGACCTGGCTCGACGTGTCGCTCCCCGGCTTGAGCAGCACGGGATTCATGGCGACCTCGGGCTCGACGCCGGCGGCCCACGCCTGGGCCGCCTGCGCCCGACCGATCTCGAGCCCGTCGGCGGTCACGAACGAGTTGAGCGACATGTTCTGCGCCTTGAACGGCGCGACCCGCACGCCCTGCCGGGCGAGGGCCCGACACAGGCCGGCGACGACGATCGTCTTGCCGACGTCCGACGCCGTCCCGCAGACGAGCAGGCCGGCGCCGGTCACCGCGTCACTTGTAGCGGAGGACGCCGCGGATGTTCTTGCCGGCGAGCATGTCCGCGAACCCCTCGTTGATGTCCTCGAGGTCGTACTCACGGGTCACCATGCCGGCCAGGTCGAGCTGGCCGCTGCGGTACAGGTGCATGAGGCGCGGGATGTCGGAGTTGGGGTTGGCCGAACCGAAGATCGTGCCCACCAACTGCTTCTCCATCAACGTCAGATCGCAGAGCGAGATGTTGATCGAGCCCTCCGACGCCGGGTGGATGTTGGTCACGACCACACGACCGCGCTTGGCGCACAGCTGCATGATCGGGCCGATCTGCTCGCCGTCGCCCACACCGACGCAGCAGATGATCTTGTCGCACATGCGGCCCCAGGTGATCTCCTGGATGAGCGAGAACGCCTCGCCGATGCTGTTGGCCGTGTGCGTGGCACCGAACTTCATCGCCTGCTCACGCTTGAACTCGACGGGGTCGATGGCGATGATGTTGCGCGCCCCGGCGAGGCGGGCTCCCTGCACCGCGGCGGCGCCGATACCACCGACACCGATGACGGCCACGTTGTCGCCGGCGCGGACCTCGGCGGCATAGACCGACGAGCCCCAACCGGTGGTCACACCACACCCCACGAGACACGCGAGCTCGAGGGGGATGTCGTCCTCGATCTTCACGCAGGACATCTCGTTGACGACCGTGTGCTTGCCGAACGTGCCGAGGCAGACCATGGTCCACAGGTCGGTGCCGTCGGCAGCGTGGTGGCGGCTGGTGCCGTCGAGCTGGGCACCGACGAGCAGCGCCGCGCCGTTGTCGCACAGGTTCGAATGACCGTCGGCGCAGCTCTGGCAGACACCACACGCCGGAACGAAGCTGAACACCACGTGGTCGCCGGGCTTCACCTTGGTGACGCCCTCGCCGACCTCCATCACGATGCCGGCACCCTCGTGGCCGCCGATGAGCGGTGTGACCGCCGGCAGGTCACCGGTGCGGGCGTGATCGTCGGAGTGGCACATGCCGGAGGCGACCATCTCGACGAGGACCTCGCCGGCCTTCGGTGGGTCGAGCGTGATCGTCTCGACGCTCCACTTGCCACCGGGTTCCCACATGATCGCGGCTTGGGTCTCCACTGCTACTCCTGGCCGGCGGCAACCTTCGCTAGGCACGCACCCGACTCGGCCGGGTGCTGCTAACGCTCCGGTACCTCCGGCAGACCGCCGCTAGCAGTGAGCAAGGTACATCATCTGCGCCGGCACATCTGACGCCGCGTCAGGACTCCGCGCCAGGGCGAAATGGGGTCGTGCCGACTGAGCCGGACCGCATCGAGCCTCCACGGGACTTCCATGTCATGTCGCAACCTTTCACGGCTTTACATTCGACATCGCACCGGCCAGACTCCGGTCGCATGTGGGAGGCGACGGCGCAGGGAACCGTTCGGGTCGGGACGGATCTGATGTCGGTCAGCGAGGTCGCCTCGTCGATCGATCGGTTCGGCGACCGCTACCTCCGGCGAGTGTTCACCCCGGCGGAGCTGGCGGCCTGCGCCGGGCCCAGCGGTCCGTCGGCGGCGCGACTCGCCGCCCGGTTCGCCGCCAAGGAATGCGCCGTGAAGATCCTGCACCCGATCGACGGGGTGAACTTCCACGACATCGAGGTGCAGACCGACCGTGACGGTCGACCCTCGATCGCGTTCCACGGCACCATGGCCGACCGCGCCCGAGCGCTGGGCATCGTCGACGCCTCGCTCAGCCTGTCGGAGGAGCGGGGCCTGGCCACCGCCATCCTCGTTGCGGTCATCGCGCCCGCTCCACGACTCCGCTGACGACGAGGCCGAGAACGACAGCAACGACGAGAACGACGTAGCGGGCGAGTCAGTCGGCGGCCGCGTGGATGTCGGCGAGCATTCGCTCGCGGGCATCACCCGACGGGAGATGGCCGAGGCCCGGGTAGACACGCACCTCGGGCCGGCGCTGTGGCGAGCGGAGGCCGCCCGGCCGATGGGCCCGGCGATCGAAGTACACCTGGCCGAGATCACCCTCGCCGAACACCAGCGTCACCGCGGTTCCGGCTTCCGCGTGCCGACCGACCCGACGGATCGCCGGGCTCGGCAACGGGTGTTCGCGCTCGAGTTTCATCAGGATGCGGCGCACCTCACGGTGGTGAGCAATCCGGGCGAGCTGGTCCGCCCACCTCGATTGGCCGGGCCATTGCCGGCGGTGCAACAGCCGCGTGCGGACCAGGAGCTGTGCGTTGACGGCGATGATCCCCGCCAGGTCGGGTCGCGGCGGCAGCTCGAACGCGGACCAGGCGCCGGCGCAGAATCCGACGACGGTGACGGCCGGACACCCCGACGCAACCAGGTGGTCGATGGCGTCACCGATGTCGGCGGCAGCCGTCGGGTGATAGAAGTCCGAGCCGGGCGCGCCGCCCCGACGGGTGCTGGTGCCGAACCCTCCGAGCTCGAAGCGGAGCGTCACGCGACCGCGGGCCGCCTCGCCGCGAGCCAGATCGACGAACAGGCGACCCGGGCCGACCGTAGTGATCCCGACGTACGCCGCGCTCGCGTCGATCGTGCCGACGGGCTCGCTCACGATGCCGGCGAGCCGTGGCGGACCGCCGCCATCGTTGCCGCCGAACCGCACGTGGGTCTCGCGGATCGTCACGCCGTCGTGGTCGAACTCGTGGGACCGCAGCGACGACACGTCGGGCCGGAGCGGAGGCCCCTGGGCCAGCTCGACGTCGCCGAGGACCGTTTCGGCATCGATCTCGGCGGCCAGCGTCTGGATCCGACGCCGCACCTCCACGATGTCGCGGTAGGGGCCGGGGAACTGGTCGGCGGCGGTGAAGAGCCAGTTCTCGGTCTCGGGTGCGGCGAGCGTCGAGGTCGGCACCTCCGACAGCAGGCCATGGCGCGGATCGAGCTCGGCCAGCCGCTCGGCGCTGTCGACGATGCAGATCCGGCCGGCCGGCTTTCCGCCGAGCTTGCCGGCGTCGAGGGTCTTGAGGTGGGTGACGAGATCCGGCGGCACGTTGAATCCGGCGACGGTGATGCCGGCGAGGGCCTCACCGGTCGTCTCGGTCGCCGACGCCTGCATGATCTGGAGCTCACGGACGTATCGCCGCCCCGAGAGCACCGGCGCCCACATGACCATGAGGTCGACCGGTTCGTCGACGGTCGCGTGGGCGGCGATGAGCGCACCCAACCGAACGCCGAGCACCACGATGTGCTGCAGCCCGGCGTCACGCATGTGGTGGACGGCGGAGCGGACCTCGTCGTCCCACCGCTCGCCGATCCGGGGGCTGTCGAGGCGTCCGGCACCCTGCGCCGTCCCGGCGAGGTCGATCGTCAGCGTCGGAACACCGTTGGACGCCAATTCCTTCGCGAGCGCCACGAGCCCGATGGCCATCGTCTGCTGTTCGTGGATGATGCCCGGGACCACGAGGACACCGGTGGACGCGACGGCGCCGTCCGGCCAGAACCAGCACGCGCCCGTGGCGCCGTCACCGGTCGGCAACCAGAAGTGGTCGACCGAGCACGTCGTCCGCACGCTGCCTCTGCTCTGCTGTCGATCCGGCACGCGGGCCCCCGAACCTCTCTCGTCGAACCCCAACCATCGACCGATCCCCGGTGCCCGCCTGAGCAATAATCCGGTTCGCTCTGGCTGATGTCACGCATCGCACCACGAGATGCATCGAAAGGGAAGCACGATTCGGCGGCGTCGGAGCGGTTCCGCCGGAGATCGCCGTCTCCCCTCTACCGTGGCCGAGGTGACCGTCCCCACCGAGCGCGAGCCCACCGACACCGTCGACCTCCCGTACCTGGGGGTCACCTACGACCTCACGTCGTCGTCGCCGATGGAACTGCTGGCCCGCCTCGGCGACCTGTGCCGCATCGTGTGGATCGTCGACGCCGGCGACGAGGCCCTCGGGCCCATGCGGCGCCTCCTCACGCGCGCCGGCACCGTGTTCGACACCGAGGGCCGGCCTCCCGCCAAGGTCGCGGCCGCGCTCGTCGACGCCCGGTTCGAGGGTCGCCCCCTCGCCGGGGTCATCGCCTTCACCGACTCCCAGCTGGTGCTCGCCGCCACGATCGCCGACGTGCTCGGCCTGCCCGGCAACCCCTTGCCGGCAGTGGCGCGACTCAACGACAAGTACCACCAGCGCCAGGCGATGCTCGACGCCGGCCTCGCCGTGCCCGCCTTCGTCCGGATCCCCACCGGCTCCGACCCGGCCGCCGGCGCCGCGCTGGCATCGGGCCTCCGTCCTCCGCTCGTCCTCAAGCCCCTACGCGGCGACAGCAGTCGCGACGTCGTCGCCGTCGCCGACCAGGCGGAGCTGCAGGCGGCGCTCGCGGTCGTCGCGACCCGCGACGTCACGGGCGACCTCATCGTCGAGGAGTACCTCGCCGACCGCGAACCCGCAGCGAACGGCGGCGTCGGTGGCTACGTGTCGGTCGAGTCGCTGGTCGTCGACGGCGAGGTCATCCCGGTCGCGATCACGGGCAAGTTCCCGCTCGCCCACCCGTTCCGTGAAACGGGCAACTTCATGCCGCACCCACTCGACGCCGCCGGCGCTGCGGAGGTCATCGAGCTGTCCGGCGCCGCGGCGCGGTCGCTCGGGGTCCGCTCGGGCGCGCTGCACACCGAGATCAAACTCACCCCCGACGGGCCGAGGGTCATCGAGGTCAACGGACGGATCGGCGGAGGTGCCATCGACGCGCTGTACGCCCGACGGTTCGGCACCTCGCTCACCGAACTCGCCGCGGCGATCGCGCTCGGCATCGCCCCCGACGCGATCGCCGAACTCCCGACGTCGGCCGACGGCCCGTTCCTCTACGAGTTCTTCGCCCAACCTCCGACCACGGCCACGGCGCTCCGCTCCATCGGCGGGCTGGACGCGATCGTTGGCGTCGCCGGTGCCGAGTCGGTGTCACCCAACCGTTCGACGGGCGACGCGCTCGACTGGCGCAACGGCAGCCAGGGTTACGTGCTGCGCGTCAGCGGCACCGCCGACGACCTCACGGTCCTCGGGTCGGTGCCCACAGCAGTGCTCGCCGCCGCGCTCATCGAGTACGACGAGGACTGACCTGCCAGAGGGACGGCAGCGCCTCAGAACTGCTTCATGCCCAGGAGCAACTGGGCGTTGTCGCCGGCGGCGCGCAGGTTGTTGGCCATCAACGGTCCGCCGATGACATCGCGCAGGTTGCGGTCCATGGCGTAGGGGGTGTCGCGCTTGTAGCCGGCGAGGC
>CALMLJ010000272.1 GCA_937868025.1 uncultured Acidimicrobiaceae bacterium | reverse complement strand
TCGGGGTCGAACCAGGCCGCGGCATCACCGGCCGTGCGGCGGCCCGCCGACACCAAGCGCTTGAGCAACCACACGATCAGGCGGTTCTCGGGCACGTCGAAGTCGCGTCGCGGCGTGCCGCAGACGAACACGTCGTTCACCCCCACACCCGAGGCCCACGCGGTGATCGTCTCGCTCCACTGGATGGGGCCGCGGACGTGGCCGACGCATCGCTCGGTCTTCACCGTCGTGCGGTGCGACAGGTTGCGCATCAGTTCGGGGGTCCGTGCGAGCAGGCGGGCCGCCGGCCGGGACCGCGCCGTGGCGATGTACATGACGTCGTCCATGAGCTGCATGGGCACGCCGCAGAAGATCGGCATGCGGGCGCGGTGGCCGATGTCGGGATCGAAGCCGTTCCAGAGGATCACCGTCGGGTGATCGGCGGGCGGTTCGTCGTCGGGCGACCTGGCCTCGTCCGGGAGGTTCATGACGGGCCGGCGCTCAGCCGACGGGTTCGAAACCCAAGATGTCGGACATGCAGCGCTGGACCTCGGCGATCTCCGGGCCGTCGAGGTGCTCGGTGATCGCCCGGAACAGCGCCGGGCCGCGACTCTCGTCGATGCCGTCGAGCTGGGGCAGGAAATAGGCGTAGAAGGCCTCGAACAGCACGCGGGAGCGGCTGATGTCGTCACGCAGCCGCCGCTCGGCGTACCGCGAGGCGTCGATGAACACGGCAGGCCCGAGGTCGACGAACCGACGGAGTGGGAGCAGCTTCTTCACGATGTCGCCGGGTCCGTCGAGCAGCGTCTCGAACGTCGCGTCCGTCGGCGTACCGACCTCGATGAACGCGAAGCGTCGCATGAGGGCGTACGACATGTCGTAGAGCAGGTTCTTGTCGAAGGCGTTCATGGTGGCGATGATCCGCCACGACGCCGGCACCCGGATCGGATCGGTCCCCGCAGGGGCCTCCTCGCCGAACGGGACGATCGAGATGCGTCGGCTCTGGCCGGCGCGCTTGAACGGCAGCACGACTGCGGACCCCGAGAGCACGGTGAAGAGCTGGCCGAAGGCGCGGTCGAAGTTCGAGCGGTTCATTTCGTCGATGACGAGCCAACGGCCCGACTCGATGGCATCCACGAACATGCCGGGACGGTAGATCAGGCCTTCGAGGGTCGGCTGCATGCCGCCGATGGTCTCGTAGGTCGTCCACTCCGACGTCGCTGTGGTGGGCAGGTACCCCGTGCACATCATCGCCCGTCGACCGAGCTCGGCGGTGATGTACGCGAGGGTCGTCTTGCCGGTCCCGGGGGGCCCGGTCAGGATCACGTGCTTGCCGCTGTCGATGGCAGCGACCATCTGGTCGCAGACGAATTCGGGCAGGAGCAGCCCGTCGTCGAGCACCGCGTTGCGGAGTTCCGAACTCGTGAAGGCAGCCATCCCCTCCACTGTCGGCACGAACCGCGGCGTGCTTAAGACTTGCGGCGACCTCGCCGAACCGGGTCCGGGAGCGGCTGCGCCGCCGGATGGGGCCGAATCGTGGTCGGCGGGAGTGACTCGGCGTAGGCGACGAACCAGTCGTAAGCCTCTTGGCCGACGAGCTCGACGATCTCGTCGCGCATCTCCTCGTAGACGGCCCGATGGCCAACGAACGCGTCCGGCGCGTCGGTGCACCACCAGTGGAACTCCTCGCCGCCCTCGCCCCAATCGCGGCGTTTCCACTCGCGGAGCGTGTTGGTCACGTGACCGTTCTGGTCGGTCTCGCTGAGGAGGCGGAGGGGGAGCTGCCAGCACACGTCGGGCTTCCAGTCCATCGGCCGCTCGCCGTGGGCGATCGCCACCGAGTGCAGGGCGCACCCGGGGCCGGCCTCGAACTCGGGACGGTTGAGGAAGCAGCACGCGTCGTCGATCTGGCGGGTGACCCAGTCGCCGTCGTCGTTGCGGGTGATCGGGCCGCCGGCCGCCTTGGTCTCCGCCGCGAACTGCCAGGTCTCGGGGGTGAGGTGCTTGGCGGCGTCGGTCACGGTCTTGCGGTCGGCCTTGTCGGCGAAGTGCGCCCCGTAGCTGCAGCAGCCCTGCGCCAGGTCGGACGCGTCAGCGGTGAGCACACCCTGGCAACCGTTGCCGAAGATGCACGTCCAGCTGCTCAGGAGGAAGGTGGCGTCGAACAGCCACGTGGTGCCGTCGGACTCCTCGAAGCCGACCCACTCGTGGGTGACGGGGGCGGTCGGGGAAGTTGCCATGTGGGGGTCAAATCTAGACTGCTCCGATGGGCGACTTCGACGACATCCGGGACCGGCTCGAGACGATCGCCGACGAGCTCGCCGACCTGTCGATGGAACGGTTGCGCCGCTCGATCGACGTCGGAGGCGATCAGCTTCCGATCGACGAGAAGCGGTTGAGCCGTGCCCGTCGCGCCGTGCTCAAAGCGGCGGATATCCTGTCCGAACCCGACCGCCGCGCCGGCTTCGACGACTGACCGATTCCTCCGCCCTTACCCCCGCACCCCGCACCCCGCACCCACCCGGCTGGAGCGCCCAGTTGCTCTGGAGCGCTGGTGCGACAGTTTCTGTCACCTGGGCGCTCCAGAGCACGTCAGCGCTCCGGACGGGTGGGGGTCAGAGGGCGCGGACGAGCTGGTGGAGGCGGCCGAAGTGCCAGTTGTCGAACGCGAGCACGAGGCGCGGGCGCCAGACCTCGTCGTCGTCCTCGACCTCGGGCGGCAACGCCGTCGTGCGCTCGATCTCGCCCTCCACGAGCACGTCGGAGAACTCGGCGTTCAGCCGCTGCAGCGTCGCGTCGCTCACGTCGCTCTCGAGGCGCAGCACGAGCCGACCGTCCACGTAGCGCATGGAATGGAAGACCCGGTAGAAGCCGTCGATGTACTCCATGGCTTCGGTGACCGACGACGTGATGCGCACCAGATCCAAGTCGACGGGGGAGACGAGGCCGGCGACGAGGAGTTCGTCGTTGACGAACTCCTTCCACAGCTTCCAGTACGTGTCGCCCTCGGGCTCGAACAGCACCACGGGGACGGGCGGTTCCTTGCCGGTCTGGATGAGCGTCAGCAGTTCGAACGTCTCGTCGAGGGTGCCGAAGCCGCCCGGGAACACCACGTACGCCGAGGACTCCCGCATGAAGGTGAGCTTCCGGCTGAAGAAGTGACGAAACCGGACCAGGCGCTCGTCGGGCACGATGCCGCCGGCGTCCATCGGTTCGAACGGCAGGCGAATGGTCACACCGAACGAGTTGTCGCGCCCGGCGCCGTCCACGCCGGCGGTCATGATCCCGGGGCCACCCCCGGTGATCACCATCCAGTCGTTGGCGGCGAGCGCCGCGCCCATCTCCTCGGCCGCCGTGTAGGCGGCCGTGCCCTGCGGGGTGCGGGCGGAGCCGAAGATCGAGCACTTCCGACGGGACCGGTACGGTCGGAACTGGTTGGCGGCGCGGCGGAGGTCCCGGAGGGCGCTCGAGATGAGCTTGAGCTCGCCACGATCGTTGCCGTCGAGGCCGAACCGGACCGCAGTGGTGACCAGGTCGGTGATCACGTCGACGTCGTCGGACACCCCGGTGGTCGCAATGAGGTCGAGGATGGCCTGGTCGATCGCTGGGTTGCCGGTGCGTGGGCGGCTGCTCCGACCCCGGGACGGCTGGGGGGCCGTGGCGGGAGGGGGCGGAGCAGCGCCCGGATCGGCCGAGCGGGGACTGTTGTCGGTCGGCCGGGCCCCGTGAGGCTCGCCGGTCACGAGGTGACCGCCACGGGGATCCGAGCCTTCTGCGGCGGCAGGTCGCGAGGCTCGGGCCGGCCGTACAGCGTCGTGCGCTGGACCAGCGTCCGACCCATCGGCTCGACGAGCGCCGCGAAGTCGGCCTCGGTCAACATCTGGCCGTGCTCCGCTCCGGCGGCACGGCTGATGTTCTCATTGATGAGGGTGCCGCCCAGATCGTTGACGCCGGCGGCCAGCAGCTGCCGCACCCCGCCGAGTCCGAGCTTCACCCACGACGCCTGGATGTTGTCGATGGAGCCGTGGTAGGCGATGCGCCCGACGGCGTGCATCAGGATCGACTCTCGGAACGTCGGCCCCCGCCGCGACCGCTTCTGGAGGTAGATCGGCGACGCCATGTGCACGAACGGCAACGGCACGAACTCGGTGAACCCGCCGGTCTCGGCCTGGAGGTCACGGGTGGCGACGATGTGGCGCGCCCAGCTCCGCGGCGACTCGATCGACCCGAACATGATCGTCACGTTGGAGCGGAGGCCGACCTGGTGGGCGGTGCGATGGGCGTCGAGCCACTCTTGGGTGTCGATCTTGTCGGAGCACAGGATCTTGCGGATCTCGTCGTCGAGGATCTCCGCAGCGGTGCCGGGGAGCGTGCGGAGACCGGCGTCCATCATGCGGCGCAGGTAGTCGGCGAGCGGCTCGCCGTTGCGCTTCGCGCCCTCGGTGACCTCGAGCGCGGTGAATCCGTGCACGTGGATGTCGGGCGCCGCCTCCTTCACGGCGCGGGTGACGTCGAGGTAGTACTCGCCGTCGAAGTCGGGGTGGATGCCTCCCTGCAGGCACACTTCGGTCGCGCCCATGTCCCACGCTTCGCTGACGCGACCGGCGATCTCCTCGAGGGTCAGGAGGTACGGCTTGCCGCGGAGGTTGAGGGAGAGCGGACCCTTCGAGAATCCGCAGAACTTGCACTTGAACGTGCACACGTTCGTGTAGTTGATGTTGCGGTTCGACACCCAGGTGACGTCGTCGCCGACCACCTGCCGGCGGAGCTCGTCAGCCAACGCGGCCACGGCGAGCACCTCGGGGCCGCGGGCCGAGAACAGGGTGGTGATCTCGTCCTCGCCGACCTGCTCGCCGGCACGGACGCCGTCGAGCACCGCGGCGACGGCGCCGGTGAGTGCCGGACCCTCGGACCGGACGATGCCGATGTTGGCGAGCGCGCCGTGGATGGTGACCGAGGACGTCTCGATGACGACGGGCGGATCGGTGTCGGCGCCCGAGTACCAGACGGTGGCACCGGGGTGCTCGTCGAGGGTGTCGCGGTCGCGGGCCAGTGACTCGGCGTCGGAGCGGTCGAGCACCGGGAACCGCATGGGCCCGGCGAGCCAACGCTCCGGGGCGGCGGCGAACTCGGGGTAGATCGTGAGGCGCGGCGCCAGGGTGTGGCCGGCCGCTTCGGTCACGGCGCGGAGTCGGTCGATCGCCGGCCAGGGCCGTTCGGGGTTCACGTGGTCGGCGGTCACCGGCGACACGCCACCCCAGTCGTCGATGCCGGCGCCGAGGAGCGAGCCGAAGTCATCGGTGAGGTTCGGTGGGACCTGCAGGTGGACGTCGGCGGGGAGGATGAGCCGGGCCAGGGCGATGGCGTCGAGGTAGTCGTCGGTCGGGCACGGACGGGCTGCGTGCATCGAGGTGCCGGGCTTGGGGAGGAAGTTCTGGACGATGACCTCCTGCACGTGGCCGTGGCGGCGATGCGACTCGGCGATGGCCTCCAGCGCGTCGACCCGGTCGGAGCGGGACTCGCCGATGCCGACGAGGATCCCCGTCGTGAACGGGATCTGGAGCTCGCCCGCCCATTCGAGCGTCGCCAACCGACGTTCGGGCGTCTTGTCGGGCGACCCACGATGGGCATCGAGGTTCGGGTTCAGCGACTCGAGCATCATGCCCTGGCTGGCCGACACCTCGCGAAGCTGCGCCAGCTCGTCGCGGGTGAGCGCGCCGGCGTTGGCGTGGGGGAGCAGCCCGGTCTCGTCGCGGACCAGCGCGCACATCGCCGCGAGGTAGTCGACGGTCGACGCGTATCCGTGCTCGGCGAGCCACTCGGCGGCGACGGGATACCGGAGCTCCGGGCGTTCACCGAGGGTGAACAGCGCCTCGTGGCACCCGACCTCGGCGCCGGCCGCAGCGATGGCGAGCACCTGCTCGGGCGTGAGGTACGGCGCATCGAGGCGTGCCGGCGGCTGGGCGAACGTGCAGTACCCGCACTTGTCCTGGCACAACATCGTGAGCGGGATGAACACCTTGGGCGAGTAGGTCACCCGGTTGCCGTGGTGCGCGTCGCGGCGGGCCGCGGCCTCGGCGAGGAGTTCGGCCAACGGCACGTCGGTGAGCGAGCGGTCAGTGGTGGACATGTGTGGCTCCCGACGAGTGGGGGGTGGCGGAGTGGGGGTTGCGGCTGGCGATGTCGCCGGGTGTGAAGGTCTGTTGGCAGGTGCGGCACCAGAAGCCCTGCTCGAGCTCGGATCCGCAGGGTTCGTGAACGAGCACGGTGGGAGAGCGGCCGTCGTTGAGCCAGCGGTCGCCCCAGCGCATGAGGGCGACGAGCGCTGGTGACAGCTCCATGCCCATGGGCGTGAGGCGGTACTCGAAGCGCTCGGGGCTGGTCTGGTAGCGGCGTCGCACCATGATCCCGGCATCGACCAGCTTCTTCAGGCGGTCGGCGAGGACCGGCCGGGCGATGTCGAGATCGCGCCGGAAGTCGTCGAACCGGCGGATACCCCGGAACGCGTCCCGCATGATCAGGATGGTCCAGCGGTCGCCGATGACACCGAGTGCTCGGGCGATCGAGCAGTCGAGTTCGGCCGCCGGGGCCGCGCCGGCGTCGGGCTCGGGCGCGTCGGGAATCGGCGGGGATTCGGTGACCTGGGACATGCCGGGGGACCTTAGTTCGGAAAACGAACCGACGTGAGTTCACATCGCGAACCGACTCGGGCGCACGGAGCCCACAGATGGGCGGTGTGGGGGATCGACGCAATAGGCTCCCCCTCGGCTCCGGGTGACATCGGGCCGTGTCATTGCTGCCCGCCCCTCCCGGAGAACCCTGATGACGCAGACCTCACCGTCGCGCCGATCGTCGCCCGCCTCGCCGACGGGCCGCCCTCGCGACGGTCTGCTCGACCTGCTGCGGAGTCTGTCGATCACCCGCGTGATCGGTATCCACCTGATCGGTCGATCCGGTTTCTGGTTCTGGCCGGCCCCCACCTACGTCCTGCCGGGCATGCCGATGGTGTTCTTCGTCTCGGGTGCGCTGGTGCGCAAGACCCTCGGCACCGTCGACGGAGCCCGTCGGTCCGCCCTCACCTACTGGCGCTCGACGTTCCGCCGTCTGTTGGTGCCGTACTGGGCGTACTACGCGGTGATGGTGCTCGTCGCTGTCGTCGCGGACGCCGGCCACACGAGCGACTACTGGACGGTCCACCACGACGACCTGCTGCTCGGGGCGACGGGCTTCGTGGTGCCCGAGGGCTCCCTCTTCATGCGCCGCCACACCGGGCACCTGTGGTTCATGTCGGCTTTCCTCGTGTTGACCCTGTTCGCGCCATTGCTCGTCCGACTCTTCGAACGGTTCCGCGGCCTCGTGATGATCCTCCCGCTGTCCCTCTTCGCGTGGGTCGAGTGGCGCATCTCCGGCGGCGAGGACGTCCGCACCGAGCTCGACAAGCTCGCCACGTTCTCCGTCCCCTACGTCGCCGGCTTCTGGTACACCGAGAACTCGTTCAAGCGGATCCCCCGGTGGGCGTTCGCGGCGGCGTCGGCAGCGTGTGCCGCCGGGGCGTGGTGGTACGACGGGATCCGGCCCGGAGCCGTGAACGCGTCGGGCATCAAGCACCTCCTCGTCGGGGGAGCGTGGCTCGCGGCCTCGTTCGCAGCAGCGCCTCAGCTCCGCCGTGTGGCCGACCGGTTCCGCACCGTCATCGACCGGATCAGCCGCCGCACGTTCACGATCTTCCTCTGGGGATGGACGACGAGCGTCGTCGCCTGGGACCGCGCCGGGTCCATCACCGACGGCGTCTGGCAGCGACGCTCGCTGTACTGGGTGTTCGCCCTCGCGCTCCTGGCCGCGGCGGTCGCCGCGTTCGGGTGGGTCGAGGACGTCGCGGCCGGGCGAACGCGGCGATCTACAGCTCTGCGGCCTTCTTGGACAGCACCTCGAGGAGGTCGTCGAAGCTCTTCATGAACGCGTCGACGCCCTCGGTTTCGAGGGTCGCGGCGACGTCGTCGAGATCGACCAGGGCTCCGACCGCGTCCCACACGGCATGGGCTCCGGGCAGGTCGGCGTCGACGGTGCGAGCGACGGTGCCGTGGTCCTCGAACGCCACGAGGGTGGCGTCGGGCACCGTGTTGACCGTGTCGGGGCCGATGAGCGTGTCGAGGTAGAGCGTGTCGGGGTAGGACGGGTTCTTCGTCGACGTCGACGCCCACAGCGGCCGCTGCACCCGGGCCCCCTTTGCCTCGAGCGCCTCCCAGCGCGGACCGGAGAACGCCTGGGTGAACATCTCGTATGCCAGCTGGCCCTGGACGTAGGCAGCCTTGCCGCGCAGCGCGAGCGCGTCGGGCGTGCCGACGGCCTCGAGACGCTTGTCGACCTCGACGTCGACGCGGCTGATGAAGAACGAGGCCACCGACGCGATGGCGGACAGGTCGACTGCGCCGTCGGCGAGGGCGTCCTCGAGGCCGGCGATGTACGCCTCCATGACCGCGGCATAGCGCTCGAGGGAGAAGATCAGCGTCACGTTGACCGACCGGCTCTCGCCGATCATCGCCCGGATGGCGCCGACCCCGGCCTCGGTGGCGGGGATCTTGACCAGCAGATTCGGCTCGTCGATGAGATCGTCGAGAACCCGTGCCGCTTCCTCGGTGCCGTCGCGGTCGTGGGCGAGCGACGGTGCCACCTCGACCGAGACGTAGCCGTCGATGCCGTCGGACTCGTCGTAGACGGGGCGCAGCAGCGCCAAGGCCCCTTCGATGTCCTGCACGACCAGCTTCCAGTACGCGTCCTCGACCGAGGAGCCCGAGCCGATCAGCTCGGAGAACTGCGCGGTGTACTCCTCGCCGGTCTCGATCGCCTTCTGGAAGATCGACGGGTTGGAGGTGATGCCCCGGACGCCGCGGTCGATCCACTGCTGGATCTCACCGGACTCGAGCCACGCCCGCTTGAGGTTGTCGAGCCACGGGCTCTGGCCCTCGAACTCGTAGAGATCGTGTAGACGACCCATCATCTGTCTCCGTTCAGCTCTGCTCGTCCTGAACCAGGGCGGTGGCCCGGGCGACGACGTTGTCCACGTTGATACCCAACTTGTCGAGCACCAGATCCCCCGGCGCCGATGCACCGAAGCGGTCGATGCCGATCACGTCGTCGGCCCAGCGGTGCCACCCGAACGTGACCTGCGCCTCGACCGCGAGGGTCGGCACGTCGGAGGGCAGGACCGAGGCCTGGTAGGAGCGCCCTGCCGCCTCGAACCGTTCCCAACTGGGCAGCGAGACCACCCTGGCCGCGATGCCGTCGGCAGCGAGGCGGTCGGCGGCGGCGAGGATGACCGAGACCTCCGAGCCCGTGGCGACCAGGTTGAGCTGTGCGCCCTCGGCGTCACGGAGCACGTAGCCACCGTTCGCGACGCCCTCGAACGAGGTGCCCTCGAGCACCGGCAGGTTCTGGCGACTCATGATGAGCGCCATCGGGGCGTTGCCCTCGACGGCGAGGCGAACGGCGTGCACCGTCTCGTTGGCGTCGGCCGGACGCATGACGTCGAGGCCGGGGATGGCCCGAAGGGCGGCGACGTGCTCGACGGGCTGGTGGGTGGGGCCGTCCTCGCCCACACCGACCGAGTCGTGCGACCAGGCGAAGATCACCTTCGTGCCCATGAGTGCGGCGAGGCGCACCGACGGGCGCATGTAGTCGCTGAACACGAGGAACGTGCCGCCGACGGGCAGGACGCCGCCGTGCAGCGCCATGCCGTTCATCGTCGCGCCCATGGCGTGCTCGCGGACGCCGAAGTGGATCTGGCGACCTTCGGGGTGCTCGGGGCTGAGGGCGGTCTGGCCCTTGAGCTCGGTACCCGTGTTGCCGGTGAGGTCGGCGCCGCCGGCCATGAGGCCGGGCACCACGTCGACGATCGCGGTGAGTGCCTTGGCCAGCGCGACGCGGGTGGCGACCGAGTCGCCGACCTCGAAGGTGGGCAGGGCCGATTCCCAGCCGGGGAGGCCGGCGCCACCGAGGCGGGCGGTCCACTCGGCGTGCCGTTCGCCGAGGGCGGTGTCGAGGCCGGCTTCCCAGGCCAGGCGAGCCGCCGAGCCGGCGGTGCCGGCGGCGCGGTACAGCTCGACGACCTCGTCGGGCACGTAGAACGACTGGTCGGTCGGCAGGCCCATGACCTCTTTGGTCGCCTCGATGTCGGCGGGCTTGAAGGCCAGGCCGTGCGCCGAGGGGCTGTCGGTCAGCGTCGGCGACGGGAACCCGATGTGGCTGCGGAGGATGATGATCGTGGGCGCCCCGCTGTGGGCCTTCGCCGCGACGAGGGCGGCCTCGAGCGCGTCGAGGTCCTCGGCGATCTCGCCGACCTCGACGACGTTCCAGCCGTAGCCACGGAAGCGCTCGGCGGCGTTGTCGGTGAGCGCGAGCTCGGTGACACCGTCGATCGACACGTGGTTGTCGTCGTAGATCACCGTGAGGTGGTCGAGCTGCAGGTGACCGGCGAGCGACGCGGCCTCGTGGCTGATGCCCTCCGACAGGTCGCCGTCGCCCGCGATGCACCAGATGTGGTGGTTGGTGGCGGCCTCGCCGAACCGGGCGCGCAGCGACTGCTCGGCCATCGCCATGCCGACGGCGTTGGCGAAGCCCTGACCCAGGGGACCGGTGGTGACCTCGACGCCGGCGGTGTGGTGCACCTCGGGGTGGCCGGGGGTTGCCGAACCCCACTGGCGGAACTGCTCGATGTCCTCGAGCGTGAGGCCGAAGCCGGTCAGGTAGAGGAACGCGTACTGCAGGATCGACGCGTGGCCGGCCGAGAGCACAAAGCGGTCACGGTCGGGCCAGTCGGGGGCGGTGGCGTCGTAGCGCATGACCCGGGTGAAGAGGACGTGGGCGAGCGGCGCCAGCGCCATCGCCGTGCCCTGGTGGCCGGAGTTGGCCTTCGCCGGTCCGTCCATCGCCAGTGCTTTGACGACGTTGATGCCGAGCCGTTCCTGGTCCGCGGTGAAGCCCACGTGGTTCCCCTTCTCGTAGAAGTGCCGACGGGGGATGAGTCGCGCCGTGCGAGGCAACCCTAATCGCTCGCCGTGGCGGGCCCGAACGGGTGGGTCGCGGCTTCCGGGCGCGCCGCCGGGTCGGATGTGACCCGCTGGCGCGCCCGGAACGCCCGCGCCACTCGTGAGGGGTCGTCAGCGGCCGGTCGCGCTGAAGTGCATGTAGTCCTTCAGGGATGACCAGGTGCCGCCCCACACCAGGCCGGCGCGCTTCATGGCGGCCACCGGCAGGGAGCCCTTCACGATCGTGCCCGGCACCGAGGCGTTGCGCGCCGTCGTTCCGTTCTCGGGGATGACCGTCGCACCCTTGATGTAGGGGTTCTGGACCGGGTTGATGTCGATGGCCGTGCCGTAGGAGTGCTGGGACCAACCACTCGACGAGCCCGTCGTCGGCCGGCAGAAGAACGCGGACGTGTCGTTGACCAGATCGGGCCCGTGGGTCTCGATGAAGCTCCCATCGGGACGGAAGTCGGTCGGGCTCGCGAACTTCTCCGCCGTGTCCATGCGGTTGATCGGGAACTTCGCGTCCCACAGCTCCCGGAACGCCCGGATCGTCTGCAGGGCGATGCTGCGGTGCACGATCAGTTCGCCGGTATGGCCGGCGTTGTCGAAGCCCCAGTAACTCACAGTGATCAGTCGCAGGTCCGCCGGACCGACGGGACACCCCGGGCGCCACGACAACCCGAGCCGTGCGGCATCGACCCCGACGAGGGTTCCGGTGAACGACGCCTTGCGTGTGTTCTCGTTCTCCGCGGCCGTGATGAGGGCCACGACCTTCGACAGTTCGGGCTCGGTCATGGCCGGCTTGCCCCGCTCGACGAGCCAGCGGTTGAACGCTGCAGCGTCGCAACCGGCGACACCGGCGAACAGTGCGGCGGTGGTGAGGACGATCAGGAAGCGGCGGCGCATG
>CALMLJ010000271.1 GCA_937868025.1 uncultured Acidimicrobiaceae bacterium | reverse complement strand
TAGAGGCCGACGCCGACGCACGCCGTGATCGCGGTGCTGCCGGCGGCCCACACTGCATACGTCACCCCCAGTTCGATCTTGCGCATCGTGATCGACATGAGCCAGACCGACGCCAGGAAGCAGGTCACGGCAGCAGTCGCCGCGATCGGTCTGGTGAATCCGTCGGCGTATCGCAGGGCGACGTTGCCGACGACTTCACAGGCGACACTGACGGCAAGCAGCAGCCAGGCCGCGAGAAGGGGACTCATGGGTACCTACTCCAAGATGCTCAGCGGCCGCTTGTACCGAGCGGCTCGAGCAGTGTTGGTGAGCGGTACCTTTCAGATGTCGACACTCATCGTGGCCAGGTTCCTGCCCGTGACGAGCTCCAATTCGAGCTCGGTCCCCGCTGGATCCGGAGTGTGCCCCGCCACGAATCGAAACCGGACCTGTTCAGCGCCCGGCGCCGGCCAGTACCCACTCGGGCGCGCCGCTTGCCGACGACACGATCGGTTGTGTGTTCAGCCGATCACGTTCAGCCGCAGTCGACGGCCACCTCGAGGGCGGCGCAGATCTGGCGGATTCGATCGTCGCTGAGTCGACCGATCCGCTCGACGAGCACCCCGACCGACATACTCTCGACCGAATCGAGGTTGACCGCACAGAGCCTGGGGATCGGGTCCTCTGCCGGTTCGAGCACGACCTCGCTCGGAATCCCGCGGATCGTCGTCGTGCAGGGCGCGACCAGTGTGCGCCGCAATCGAGGGATGGCCGCGTCGCGGGAGAGCACGACGACCGGTCGACGGCCGATCGCCGGCAGCTCGGACCACCAGACCTCGCCGCGTTTGGGTAGCGGGATCACGAGCCGGCAGCTGCCTCACGGAACGCGGTGAGGTCGCCCCACTCGTCAGGCTCCTCGAGTGGGTGTTCGTCGTAGGCCGAGTAGCTCGCGTCGATCTCGGCACGCCTGCTCCTGGCGAGCAACGCTGCAAGTGCCTCGTCGAGAAGTGCGGCGTCGGTCGAACCTGATCGCAGGAGTCGTGCCTGCTCGAGCAGTTGGCCGTCCACCGTTGTGCTGACCCGAACTCGAGACATGGCATCAGTATGCCACAACTATGCCATCTGACGGGGGCCCCGGTCCTGTCGCCCTCGTGGTGCCCGACTGCTCACCGTCCGATCAAGCTTGTGGTCGCGCCGACACTGCTCGGTAGCCTTCTCGCATGGTCGACGTTGCACCCTCAGGGCGGCCGATCGCCGTGTTACGAGCCTGGTCGTTGCGTCAGTGGAGTGTGGCCGCGGCCGGCGCAGTGGCCACGGCCCTCGCGATGGGTCTGCCGACCGACGTCATCCCGAACCCGGTCTTCGATCGACCCGTTCCCGTGACATGGTGGTCAATTCCGGCATTGGCAGTGGCCTCCATCCTGGCCGGGTTGCTCCTGGCCACCTACGTGCGCGATTCCGCCGCCTCACCCGAACGCCTGGACCGCCCCGGCCGAATCGGCGGCGTCGGTGGAGTGCTGACGTTCTTCGCAGTCGGGTGTCCGGTCTGCAACAAGTTGGTCGTCGTCGCGATCGGGACGACCGGAGCCATGGAGCTGTTCGCCCCGCTGCAGCAAGTGCTCGCCATCGCGTCCGTCGTCCTGTTGGCGCTGGCGTTGCGGGGGCGGCTGCGCGGCGCGCTCAGCTGTCCACTTCCCGCGAGCTGACAGCCGGCGTCGAGCCGTCGACACGGCCACTGCGGCACGCAGACGGTTGGCAGGACTGTTTTGGAACCACGACCTGCTGGGCCGGGCGTCACGGCCGAGGGCGTGTTGACGCCCGCTCAGGAAGCTTCATCGTCCGGGCCCGCCCGAGCGACGAGCGACAGCACCGCGTCGAGCAGCGGCTCGAGGTCGTTGTCGACGACGTCCTGGACGATGGCGTGGTCGGTGTCGAAGCAGCGGTGCGCGAGGTGGTCGCGCATGCGGGCGATCTCCTTCCACGGCACGTCGGGGGCGCTGTCCAGAAGCCCTGAGTCGACGGCCTTGACCGCCTCGCCGATCTCGATCAGCCGAACTCGCACCGCGTCGTAGACCATGCCGTCGCGGAGATCACCTCTGGCCAGATGACTTCGGATCGCGTCGACGGCCTCGACGATGTCCTACAACCGTGCTTCGTCGTGGCGGCTCAAAGTGGCAACGCCTCGGCGAGGACCTCGTCTCGCAGCCGTTCCCGTAGCGCCGTCGGTGTGCCGACATCGACCTTGACGCCCAAGGCTTCCTCGAGCTCGACCCCGATCGAGAGGATCTCGATCGGTCGCGCGTCGGGAGCGAGTTCGACGAGGAAGTCGATGTCACTGCCCGGGAGCTCGTCTCCCCGTGCGACCGAACCGAAGATCGCGACGGAATGCCCGTGGTGGCGTGCGACGATGGCCTTGATCTGATCTCGATGAGTCTCGACCAGAGCTCGCAGCGGTCGTAGGGCGACATCCGGCATGTCGCGAGGGTACGACCTCGGGCTCGTCGCACGGTTGGTTTCGCTGCGCCGTCGCCGCCCAGGCGGAGCGGTTCCAATGAGGGGCGCTTCCCTACGGATTCTGTGCCCCCGGCAGGAATCGAACCTGCGACCTGGTCATTAGAAGTGACTCGCTCTATCCCCTGAGCTACGGAGGCGGGCTGGGTCAGTGTAGGGGCGACGGCTGGCCGCGGTCGGCGTCAGACACGGTTGCGCCGGACGGGTTCCGATGGTGGACTCGGCGCACAACGATCGGGGGAGGGCACGTGTCCGACGAGCAGCAGGCAGCGAACATCGCATTGGTGGAGGCGTTCTGGGCGGCGCTCAACCGCCGCGACTTCGAGGCGGTGGGTGCGTTCATGAGCGAGCGGGGGCACTACGTCGACGTGCCGGTGATCGATGTCGAGGAGGGTGCGTTCGGTCCGGCCGAGACGACGGCCCGGCTGCGGCTCGGGCTCGAGCCGCTCGAGAACTACGTGCTGCACGACGGCACGATCACGGCGTCGGGGAACTCCGTCATCACCGAACACGTCGAGGAGTGGTTCTGGCACACCGGTGAGTCCACCAAGCTGCGCTTCTGTTCGGTGATGGAGGTGTCGGACGGCAAGGTCGACCGCTGGTGGGACTACTTCGATCTCGCCGCCATCATGAACGCTGCGCCGGCCTGGTGGGTCGAGCAGATCATGGTCGGCTACAAGTAGGACCGAATCGGGGCGGTAGCGTCTGGTCCATGGCCATCAGTCCGCTCGGACCCCCTCGCCGCACCCCCGAGCCCACGCTCTACGACGCGGTCGGCGGCGACGACTTCTTCGTACAGCTCGTCGATCACTTCTACGACAACGTCGAGGCGGACGCCGCCCTGTTGGCGCTCTACCCCGACCAGCACGACCTTGCCGGTGCGCGGGAGCGGTTCCGTCTGTTCCTGATCCAGTACTGGGGTGGGCCCACGACCTACTCCGACGAGCGGGGCCACCCGCGTCTGCGGATGCGCCACGCTCCGTTCGTGATCGATCCCGAGGGCCGCGACCGTTGGCTCGCTGCAATGCGGAGCGCGATCGACGTCATGGACGTCGACCCGGCGATCGACGCCGCGTTGTGGGGCTACTTCACCAACGCCGCCGAAGCGATGCGCAACGCCGATTGAACCCGAGGGTTGTCATATGCGAAAGATCGCATATGATGGCCACATGGCTCACGACCACGGCAGCGGCGGGCACGCTCACCACCACGGCGCGGCAGCAATGCGCGCCGGGGCCCGCCACCAGCGTCCGTTGGCCATCGCCTTCGCGCTGACCCTCGGCTTCTTGGTGGTGCAGGTCGTCACGGGGTTCGCCACCAACTCGCTCGCCCTGCTCTCCGATGCCGGGCACATGGCCACCGATGTCCTCGGCCTCGGCATGGCGCTCGCCGCGATCCGAATGGCGTCCCGGGGAAGCCAGACCCAGCACAACACGTTCGGTGTCTACCGCCTCGAGATCCTCGCGGCGCTCACCAACGCGGTCCTGCTCGTCGGCGTTGCCGCGTACGTGATGTTCGAGGCCGTCTCCCGGCTCGGCGAACCGCCCCACATCGCGTCGGCACCCGTGCTCATCGTCGGAGTGCTCGGGCTCGTGGTGAACGTCGTGGCCTTCCTGCTGCTCCGCTCGGGGTCGAAGGAGTCGCTCAACGTCGAGGGCGCGTACGTCGAGGTGATGTCCGATGCGCTCGGCTCGCTCGGCGTCATCCTCGGCGCCGGCGTGATGTGGATCACCGGGTGGGCGTGGGTCGATCCGGTCATCGCTGCCGGGATCGGGCTGTTCATCCTTCCCCGGGCCTTGCGTCTCGGTCGTGAGGCGCTGCGCGTCCTGTTGCAGGCGGCGCCGCGGAACCTCGATCTCGCCGCCGTGACCGCCGACCTTGCCGGCATCGACGGGGTGGTGGACGTGCACGACCTCCACGTGTGGACCCTCACGTCCGACATGGACGTGCTCACTGCGCACCTCATGACCTCGCCCTCGACCGACAGCCACGCCGTGCTCGACCGTGCTCGCGAGATGCTGGGCGAGCGGCACGGCCTGCACCACGCCACCCTGCAGGTCGAACCCGACGACCACCGCGGGTGCGATGAACTCGAGTGGTGACGCGTTCAGGGTTCGCCGTCATCGGGTAACCGGTCGTATGACTTCGCGCTTCTACCACCTGTGCATCGACGCCCATGATCCGTCGGCGCTCGCCCGGTTCTGGGCGGCGGTCCTCGACCAGCCGATCCTGTACGAGGACACCGACGAGGTCCTCGTCGGGGCAGATCTGCAGGCCTACCCCGGCTTGTGCTTCTTGCCGGTGTCGGACGAGAAGGTGGTCAAGAATCGGCTGCACATCGACCTCGCGCCCGATGACGCCGACGCCGAACTCGACCGCCTCATTGCGCTCGGTGCGACGCTGGTCGACATCGGGCAGGGCGACGTGACCTGGACGGTGCTCGCCGATCCGGAAGGCAACGAGTTCTGCCTGTTGCAGCCGAAGTCGTCGCTCACGGGCTGACGCGAACGGCGGGCGACCGCCGAGTTCGGCGACACGCCCGCCGGCGTCCGGTGGAGCGGGTGACGGTAATCGAAACCGCATAGCCTGCTTGGAAGGCAGGGGCTCTAGCCATTGAGCTACACCCGCAAGGCGGCGCTATGTTAGCGCCCGGCCGCCTGAGAATGGTTCGCATCTGCTGAGGGCCTTCGAAGTGACCGCCGTCACACCGGCTGCCGCCGGTTCTACGGTCGTCGGCGAGGTGTCGGGGCGGGGTGTTGAGGTGGGTCGGGGGAACCGATCGGCTTCGGTCGTCGTCCTATCCGCACCTTCGGGCAGGCGACGAAACGGGGAACTCATGCGGGGACGATGGTTGACGGTGATGTTCGTGAGCGCGGTGTTCGTGGCCTCGGGCTGCAGCGGCGGTGACGATGCAGCGACGGATGCTTCCGAGGCGGCACCACCTGCGGTCGCTGGCGATCGGGACACGTCGGCCGGCGGCGCGACCGACGCCGGAGACTTGGTCGGCGTGGCGCGTGAACTCGTCTCGACGGCCGACCTGACGGTCGTTGCGAAGGACGTCGAGGAGGCCTCGGCTGCGGCGGAGGCGGCGGTCACCGAGCGGGGCGGCTTCGTGTTCGGCCAGGAGGATGCGTTCGAGGGTGAGGACCAGGCCGTCCTCACGCTCAAGGTTCCGCCCAAGGACTTCCGTGGCCTGCTGGTAGCGCTCGCCGACCTCGGCAAGGTGGAGCAACGGAGCGTGACCACCGACGACGTCACCGCCGCCGGAGCGGATCTCGACGCTCGCATCCTGTCGGCGCAGAAGAGCGTCGACCGCGTCCGCGGGTTCCTCGACCAGACGAAGAACGTGACGGAGCTGGCGGGTCTCGAGGCTGAGCTCACTCGCCGCGAGTCCGATCTCGAACAGTTGGTCGGCCAGCGACGGGTGCTCGACGATCAGGTGTCGTTGGCGACCGTCACGCTGCGCCTCAGTTCAACGCCGGCGCCACCGCCCCCGGTCGGCGACTCGCTGCGCAGCGTGCCGGGCTTTGGGGGTGCCCTCGCGAGTGGAGTCGGCGCGTTGGTGAAGATCGGTCGTGTGGTCGGAGCCGGAGTCGGCTACGCCTTGCCCTTCGCCGTGGTCTTCGGAGTGCCGATGCTGGCGGTCCGTGCGCTGCGTCGTCGCCGCCGGAATGGTGCGTCGCCGGGCCCGACTGGTCCGACGCCCTCGCTGACGGACCCGCCGGCTCCGCCACCCATGGCACCCATCGCCTGACAGCTGCGTCGATCGTCGGGGGCTACCCGACCTCGCGCCGGTCGGGGCTGATGTCGTGGTCCACGAGGCGGAGCGGCACGGTCGTGTGGGGAGCGACGGCGCCGGCGGCCACGTTGGCCCGTGTGAGCAACCAGACCAGGGCCAGGCTCACCAACTCCGGGATGTGTCGGCCCTCGGCGATGAAGGTCACGCGGCCCTCGGCGGCGTCGAACACCGCGGTCACGGCGAGCGCCGAGGCGACGACGAAGGCGACCGGCAACATCGTTCGCGCCCGGGCCGGGCGGACGGCCACCACGAGCAGGCCGACGGCGTACGCCATGCTGAACGCTCCGAAGTGACGGGCCGCGTGGGACATGCCCATACCCATGCCGTCGTCGCCGAAGATGAGCGGGGGAATCGACGACGCGCCGACGGCGATGGCGATGCCGCCGAGTAGTGCTCGGAGCACACCACTCACGCGGGCGCGGTCGGCGACGGCGGCGCTTCGAGCGACCTGCCGAGCCAGGTCGGGGGCCGCCGGGACCACGGCAACCCGTGAGGCGACGTCGACCCCCTCGAGCTCAGTGGCGAATGCCCGGCACGGCTCGCACCTCGTGAGATGTGCAGCGACGAGTCGAGGGTCGACGCCGGGGTCCTCTCCGTCGGCCGCCGCCGACAGCGCCTCGATCCAGGTGTCGCAGCTCATGGAACCAAGGTCGTCGCGGACGCCGGGTGAGTTCCACGACGCACCGAGAACACCACCGTCGTCGTCTCAGAGGTCGAGGTCGCCGATATCGATCACCTTGACGGTGGTCTTCACGGTCCCGGCGTGTCGGAAGTTGAGCCACAGGATGAACGTGTCACCCGGCTGGAGTTCCTTGGGGCCCATCAACATCAGGTGACGTCCGCCGGCGGCGAAGCGAACGCTCGATCCGGCCGCCACGTCGACGGCGTTGCTCGTGGTCATCGACGTCCGGCCACTGGTCTCGATCTCGGTCTGGTGCAGATGGGTCATCGGGGCGATCTCGGTGTCGGCGTTGAGCAGCTGGTCGTCCTGGTCGCCCGAGTTCGTGATCGTCAGGTACACCGACGTCTCGTCGGCCGATCCGGGCACCGGCATCACCGCATCGGTGATCTCGATGACCGATCCGTCACCGCCGCACGCGGCGACTCCGAGGAGCCCGACCAGCAGTATCCCGAGCGCGAGCCGGGGTCGACGTCGTCGTGGCGGTCGGTGGCGTTCGACGATCGTTGGATTCACAGACAGGGAGTGCACAGGAAGTGGTCGGCGCGAACGTCTCTGGGGTTCCCGACGGTGTCGCTCGTCACGTTGGGAACTTTCGAGGCCCGGATTCCGACCTGAGGGGCATGAGTATTCGTAAGACCCTGGTTCGTCTGTCGCTGATCGTCTCGCTCCCGCTCGCAGTGGTCGGCCTGATCACGTCCGCTGCGGCGGCGCACGGTGGCGACATCACCATCGAGGCATCGGGGTCGGTGAGCGGCACGACCGTGACCTACAGCGTGCACATGATCTGGGAGGACGGCCATGACGTGATCGGCCAGGGGGTGGTCATCAACGCGTCGGGCCCCGGCGGGAGTCGTTCGGCAACGCTGTCTCCGACGAACTCGTCGGGTCGGACGTCGGGCTCGATCGACCTCGGGGAGGGCACGTGGTCGGTCACGTTCAACACCGACGGAGGATCCCGGACGATCAGCCAGCGGATCGGTGCGGAGCCGGTCGCGACCGCAGCTCCGGCTCCGGCTCCGGCCCCGACGGCGGCGCCCTCACCCGCTCCGACCGCGGCGCCGGCCCCGCCGACGACCCGCCGGGCGGCATCGGGGTCGACGACGACGACCCGTCCCGGTGCGACGACGACCTCGGTCGCCGTTGCCGACACCACCCCGACGACGGTGGCGGTCGCTGCCGAGACGACCGCGGTGCCCGACACCTCGACCACCACCGCCTCGACATCGACCTCGACGACGACATCGTCGATCGTGGTGACCGAGATTGCGTCGTCCTCGACGAAGGACGACGACGGCGGCTCGGCCGGGTTGATCGTCGCACTCGTCGTCGTGGCGCTGATCGCTGTCGGTGGGGGAGCTGCGTTCTGGCGGCGTCGGGTCAGCGCTCCGGCCGGTGCCTCGGTCGACGGACCCGGCGAATGACCGCAACGTCGAGCGCCCACAGCGCCAGCGCGGAGGCGCCCCAGAGCGGGAAGACGACCCCCATGACGACGGCTGCGGAGCGGAGCTGACGCACCTGCGTCGTGGTGACCGGGCGGCGCGGCAGCGCCAATCCTCCCGATCGTGAACGGCGCCGCAGCCACATGGCGAGCGCCGACATCGCGCTCCAGTCGACGGCGAGGCAGACGAACGTGAGGAGCACCCTCGACACGACCCCGAACTGCACACCGACGTGGGTCTGCTTGCCGATCTCGCTGACCGTCGCGAGTGCTCCGAGCTGGTCGGTGGTGCGCACGGAGAGCAGCGCGCCGTCGAACTGGTCGATGTAGTAGCTGCGGTTCTGTGACACGCGTGTCGGCCAGTCGACGCGGAGTTCGAACGTGCCGAAGGTCGGCGAACCGTCCGGGGCTGCGCCGTCGCGGGGCAGGACGATGCTGTAGCCGGCGTCGAGGCCCAGCTCCGCGGCGGTGGCGGCGACGGTGTTCAGCGTGATCGGCGCCATCGCCATCGACCCGTGGTCGCCGTCCATCCCCATCATCGACATTGTCGAGTCGGGTGCTCGGAACGGCTGGTTCGGGGTCGCCGCGTCGGCGATTCGTCGCCAGGTCGCGCCCCAGTAGGTCGACCACAACATGCCGGTCAGGAGCGACACCATCAGGCCGGCGGCAAGGACGATGCCGGGGGTCGCGTGGGCGCGGCGCCAGAACGATCGGCGGCTGCTCACGCCGCGGGCGCGCCGGTCCCGCGGGCGTCGCCAGAGGATGACCCCGCTGGCGACCAGCACGATTGCCCATCCGGCGGTGATCTCGAGCGCGGCGTCGCTGAGCGAGATCGGGATCGTGCCGGGCCCGTCGTCGAACAGGGCGGCGACGGTTGGAATGCTCACGATGGGCGCGTCGACGTCGAGGAACGCATGGAGCCGGGTCGCCAGCTGCACGGCGCCCGTGCCGGTGGTGCGGGACCCGAGCACGCGTGCGTCGTAGGGATCGACGAAGACCAGCTCGTCCTGTTCGGTGCCCGAGATCAGGAAGACCGTCGGAGACGTCGGCGTCGTGGCGGTCTTGATCTCCCGGACCGCGCCGGTGGGGAACCGTGCCTGGACCGCGGCCAGTTGGACGTCGAGCGACGTCTCGGTCGATCCGACCTCCACCGACCTCACGTCGGGGTCGAGCCAGCGGGTGATCGAGTCGCCGTACAACATGACGATGCCCGTGTTGGCCAACAGGACCAACACGGGCATCGTCAACATGCCTGCGTAGAAATGGACCCTCCACAGCGCCCGCCGGAGTTCGTTGCGGGCGCTGTGGGGAGTACCGGAGATGGCAGGCCTTTCGGAGTCGGGTTCGCGGTCGAACCCGGGTGGATCAGAACGTCGTGGTGGCGACGACGGTACCGCCCAGCACAACGTCGATCTTCGAGTTCGGACCGGCCGAGCCCTTGAACGACGTCGACAGGTCGCCGGCGGCGTTCAGCGCCTTGCTGCCGAGCCGCACCCCGTTGAGGAGCACGTCGACCGAGCGGCCCTTGTGCACGGCGGACAGGTCGATGTTCACGTTCACCTTGCCGGCGGAGCGGGAGGCGGCGACCTCACCCCGGTTCAGGGCGAGCTGGTTGACGACGGCGATCAAGAACGTGATCTGCCGGCCGGTGGACTCGAGCGACGTCTTGATCGTGGCGACGTCAGCGGCGACTGCGTCGACGCTGAATGCCTTCGACTTCACCTCGGCGATCTGCGCCGGGTTGTTCACGGCCTTGTCGGCACCGACGAGGGTGATGGTCGGGGCATCCGCGCCGATCCACGGGTCGACGAGGCCGGTGGCGGCCGTGCCGTTCTCGTGGAAGTCGCAGTACTGGTAGGTCGGCAGGCTGATCTTGTCGCCGGCGGCGCCGTTGAGCGTTGCCCGGATGCCGAAGTCCATGTACGACGTGTCGGGGATCGCGAACGCCGCGGAGCTGGCCTGCCAGGTGATCTCGGTCACGGCGCCGGTCGGCGACTTCACGGTCGAGAGCGTCCAGCCGGGGATGAACTGCGGTTTCACCGAGGTCACCGAGGCAGGAACCGTCACGACGAGCTTGGAGGTGAGCGACGTGCCGCCGGGCGAGTTCACGGTGTCGGGATCGGCGCACGAGTGGGGCACACGCAGCGCGAAGACGTTGGTGACGCCTGCGGTGTAGGTCGTGCCGTAGGTCGTGGGGGAGACGTGAGCCGATGCCGGAACTGCCGAGACGACGAGCGCCGCCACTGCGGACGCGCCGATGAGAAGAGATCGCTTTCGGATCATGAGGAGCCTTTCGAGCTGTCAGACGGGGGTGACGTCCGGATGGTGCGACCGATCGCGGTTCGTCGTGTAACTGAGTCGCTCGGGATGGCCTGACAGTTCCCGGAGATCTCAGAAACGACGTCGGCTGCGCGCCCCGGGGTCGCGAGCGGTGCGGTCAGTCGCCCAGCGTGCGGCGCAACGACTCGCGGGCCTCGGGGACAGCGCGCCAGTACACCCACCGTCCCCGCTTCTCTCCCACGATGAGTCCGGCGTCAGCGAGCGCCTTCGTGTGGTGGCTCACCGTCGGTTGCGAGCGGTCGAGCAGCGGCATGAGATCGCACGAGCAGATCTCCTCGGCAGACGCCACGAGGCTGTACAGGCGGAGGCGGATCGGATCGCCGAGCGCGGCGAACGCGTGGGCGAGGTCGGTGGCCTCGTCGGGGGTGAGGGGCTCGTCGGTGAGGCGACCGCAACACATCGCCGGCGTGGTGCTGGTGGCGTCTCGGTCGGCCGTGTCGTTGGCGGTCGCTGGGGTTGGCACGAGAAGTTCCTCCCAATACATTGACATCCATCGATGCATTCGCGATGATCAATACATCGACATCCGCCAATGTAACGGATTCCGACCACGAGGAGCATCCCGATGTCACGAGTTCAACTTGCCCTGAACGTCTCCGATCTCGACGCAGCCGTCGAGTTCTACTCCAAGCTGTTCAACACCCCGGTCAACAAGCGCAAGCCCGGCTACGCCAACTTCGCCATCGCCGAGCCTCCGCTCAAGCTGGTCCTCATCGAGGGCGAGGGGGGCGGCACGCTCAACCATCTGGGGGTCGAGGTCGAGACCGCCGATGAGGTCGAGGCGGCCGAGCGCCGACTGTCGAACGACGGTCTCGCGACGACCGGCATCGACGACACGATGTGCTGCTACGCCCTCAAGACCGAGACGTGGGTGAGTGATCCCGACGGGGCACCGTGGGAGTTCTACGTCAAGACCGGCGACGCCGAGCAGATGACCAACACGATCCTCGCGGACGGCGAGAACGCCCAGTGCTGCGCTCCGGCTGCCAGCGCACCCGTCTCGATCGGGGCGGTGTCGGACGCCGGCAGCGGCGGGTGCTGCTGATACGTCACATCGCCTCGCTGCGGCGGACGGCGGCGAGAAGGTCGGAGCGGGCCCGGGCGACCCGGGACCTGACGGTGCCGATCGGGCAGCCGATGACTTCTGCGGCCTCCTCGTAGGACAACCCCACGATCTGGGTGAGGGCAAACGCCTCCCTCCGGTCCGCAGCGAGGCCGTCGAGCAGTTGCGGAGTGCTCCGATCGACCGCGGGGACGTGGTCGACCACCTCCGGGATGAGTCGCTCGACGAGTCGGCGCGAGCGTTGACGGCGCCGCACGTGATCGGCGCACACGTTCCGAGCGATCGACAACAGCCAGGCAAGCGGTGATCCATCACCCCGAAAACCGGCGGCCGAACGGACCGCCTGGAGGTAGGTCTCCTGGACGAGGTCCTCGACCTCGCCGGTGGACCCGAGGGCCTCGCACAGTCGCCAGACGTCCGGCTGCGTCCGCCGCACGAACTCCGCCATCGCAACGTCGTCACCCTCGGCCGAGGCGGCCAGGAGGAGGCGAAGCGAGCCGGGCGATGTCACGACTGCATCGTTGCACCGACGTCGCCCGGTTCGGCAAATCGTGCGAACCGCCGCCGAACGGGCGGGCGATCGTCGCCGCTCGATGAACTCGGGAACTTTTCCGACGTTCGGGGCGACTACTGGGTAGCCGCTCTGATGGGGGTGGCACCGTCACCGGTTCGGACAACGGGGACGAGGAACTTGCACCCGTGCTCGGGGCCGTCGGGGGAGTAGTGACCCCCGGTGGCCCCGACCACTTCTCAGCCCGAGCGCGCCTCGTGACGGACAGCGTTGGTCAGGTCTTCCCGCGCCCGGTGGACCCGGGAGCGGATCGTCCCCACCGGACAGCCGGCGATGCTCGCAGCGTCCTCGTAGGACAGGTCGAGCACCTGGGTGAGCACAAACGCCTCGCGGCGCTCGGGCGACAGGTCGTCGAGCCAGGGATGTGGGTCGGGCGGCGGTGGAACTGAGTCGGAGACGTACCGTTCAGTCAGCCGGCCGATCAGCCGCCGTTGGCGCTGTCGCCGTCGAACGTGGTCGGCGCACACGTTCCGTGCGATCGCCAGAATCCACAACCGCACCGGGGCATCGCCACGGTACCCCGGCATCGAACGGATCATCCGGAGGTAGGTCTCCTGCACGAGATCGTCGATCTCGCCGGCCGAACCGAGTGAGGTGCACAGGCGCCAGACATCGGGGGTCGTCTGTTCGACGAGGCGACCCAGTGCGATCCGGTCGCCCTCGGCGGATCGCCGGAGCAGATCGCGATGTAGCGCGTCCTGGGACATGGCACGATGGTTCCAGTCCCCGTGGCCTTCCGGCCAATCCTCGATCCG